>NZ_RZTF01000005.1:30408-42295 GCF_004023175.1 Mesorhizobium sp. M7A.F.Ca.MR.362.00.0.0 | reverse complement strand
GGCGGAGCGGCCTTTCGCGGCGCCGAGCTTGGCGGCGATGGTCCTGGCGACCTGCCGACGATCGTCGGCATCGACGGTGATCGACGCGATCAGCCTGTTGTGGGCATGAAAGGGCCGCGTCGAGAATTTAGCCGGCAAATCCTGCCAGGTCGGCAGATCGACCATGTCGACCGCCCCGGGTGCGGCGATCTGCGGAATGCCGCGAGCGCCGGCATTCTCCAGCCGGTCGGTACCGGAACTGACGACGGAACCCGCGAGATGATTGGTAATTTCCTGCAGGCTGAAGTCGAACACCGCGCAAAAATGGTCCTGACCGGCAATCGATTCGAAGGCGCGGCCGCCCATTCCGGTGGTGTGGAAGACGGCAACGTCATAGCCGCGCTGTTCCAGCGCCGGCTTCAGCGTCTTCATGTAGCGCAGGCAGCTGCTGCCGAGCGAGGTCATGCCGATGGTCGGGCCGATTGCCGGAGCCGACATGCGGGCCTCCAGCACAATCCTGGCCGCGCCGACGACCGCACCACAGGCCTGTGACAGGACCAGCCTGCAGATCGAGTTGAGGCCGTACAGCCCGCCCGCCCAGAGGATCATCATCAGGTCGGGCGCGACGCGCTCGGGCGGGATGAGATGCGAATAGGCGATGGTCGAGACGACGAATTTCGGCACACCGAGCGGCAGGGAAAGCGCCACGTCGAGCGCCAGATCTGTCCCCATCGAACCGCCGATGGCGATGAAAGCGTCGATCTCGCCGTTTTGATGGAGCTTGCGCACCAGCTGCACCGCGCCGCCGGCCATCAGCGTCATGGCGGTGTTCTCATCACCGCTCGAGACGATCTCGGCGATCGTCACATCCACGGCCCGGGCCACGGCATGCTTGTCGTGGTCCGGGCTGTAGGGCGGGTCGCCCAGCACGCTGACATCCATCATCACGGCGCTGCCGCCTGACTGCTCGATGCACTGTTTCATGAACAGCAGCTCTTCGGCCTTTGTGTCGCCCGTGCCGATGACCAGGATGCGGGGCGCTGTCTCCGAGGGCATCAGGCCTGCCTCCTCAAGATTTGCAGGTTTTCGCCGTTGAGGCGCATGGAAATCTCCCGTGCCGCCTCCCTCACGGCAAGTCCCCGCTCCGTGATCGCGGCTGCCGTCGTTCTGGCCTTTGGCGCCGCCACCGCGATGGTGCCGAGCGCAAAGCCATCCGCCCCGCGGATTGCCGCCGCGACGCTGATCACACCTTCCTCATAGCCTTGGTCGCAGATCGAATAGCCGCGCTCGCGCGTCTCGCTCATGGATCTTGAGATGGCGGCCGGCTCGATCAGCGTATGGGCCGTGAAAGCGTCGAGCGAACCCGTCAGGCACGCCTTGACGGTCTCGTCGCGGGCGAAGGCCAGATAGGCGATGCCCGACGCGGTCGAATGCAGGGGCAGCAATTGACCGATGTCGATGTTGACCCGGTTCGCCCATGCCGGATGCTCGACATGAACGGTGACCAGCCTGTCGACGCCGAATTCCGACAAATGCACGGTCTCGGCCGTCGATGCTGCCAGGTCCCGCACCAGCGGAACAGCTGTCTGCAGGAAAGGAAAGCGCGCTTCGCGGATGCGCGCCAGCCGCGACAGGCCGGCGCCGAGGCGATAGTGCCGCGTGCCGATATCCTGCTCGACAAAACCATGGCCGGCCAGCGCAACCAGCAGCCGCCGTGTCGTCGCCTTGTCGAAGCCCGAGCGGCGCGCCAGATCGGACAGGCCGAGCTCGGGCTCGTCGACGCTGAACAGCTCCAGAAGCGAGATCGCTTTTCCGACCGTACTCAAATTTGCCTCCCGGTTCGGGATAATCATTTAACGTGTGAATTAACTTGACAGGCATCGGCATTGTTTGCAAGTCTATATTCAAAATAGCGGTTCAAATAATGAACCAACCGCCAGAGTGCATGGGACAGGCCATTTGGCCGGCGAACTCAAGGGTTTGCAAACAGGAGGGATCGATGACAGCAGTTGCAGAACAGGCGCCGGCCAACAGGCTGCGCAAGAACAGTCTTGGCGTCGGCGCCATCACCTTCATGGTGATTTCGGCGGCCGCCCCGCTCACGGCCGTCGCCGGCGGCACGCCGCTCGGCATGCTGATGGGCAATGGCGCCGGCTTTGCGGGCACCTATTTGATCGTCACCATCCTGCTGCTTTTGTTCGCGGTCGGCTATGTCGCCATGTCACGCCATGTCGGCAATGCCGGCGCCTTCTATGCCTATGCCGCGCGCGGCCTCGGCAGCATGGCCGGCGGCGCCACGGCGCTGATCGCCATCCTGTCCTACAATGCCATGCAGATCGGGGTCATGGGCCTGCTCGGCGCCGCGACGTCAGGCCTGTTCGCCGGCTGGGGCATCAACCTGCCCTGGTGGGTGTGGAGTTTCATCGCCATCGCGCTGGTCGCCGTGCTCGGCTATCGGCAGGTCGACCTCTCCGCCAAGATCCTGACGGTGCTGGTGCTGTGCGAATATCTTGTGGTGCTGGTCCTCGACATCGCCATCCTCAAGACCGGCGGCGATAGCGGCCTGTCGGCGGCGCCGTTCAGCTGGAGCCAGATCGTCAGCGGCTCGCCGGCCATCGCCATTCTGTTCTGCTTTGCCGCCTTCATCGGTTTCGAGGCGACGACGATCTATGCCGAGGAAGCCCGCGATCCAAAGATCACCATTCCGCGCGCCACCTATTTTTCGGTCGTGCTGATCGGTGTCTTCTACATGCTCACGGCATGGCTGATGGCAGTCGGCGCCGGTGTCGACAAGCTGCTGCCGACGCTGCAAGGGCTGCAGGATCCGACGACCTTCTTGTTCGGCCTGTCGGATCGTTACGCCGGCACGATGCTGTCGCAGGCGATGAGCATCCTGTTCGTGTCGAGCCTGTTTGCCGGCGTGCTGGCGTTCCACAATGCGGTTGCGCGCTATATCTATGTCTCGGGCCGCGAAAAACTGTTGCCGCAGACGATTGGCGTGACGCATGCGGTGCACCAGAGCCCGCATGTCGCTTCCGTCATCCAGAGCGTGCTCGCCGCAATCGTCGTCGGCCTGTTCGCCGTGCTCGGCCTCGATCCGGTGCTGGCGCTGTTTTCGTGGCTGACCAATGTCGCGACGCTCGGCGTCATCGTCATGATGGCGGTGGCATCGCTTGCCGTGGTGATGTTCTTCCGCGCCAACCCGGCAGCCCAGGAGAACGCGCTGAAGACCACCATCCTGCCCGGGCTGACCTTCATCGCTTTCGTCATCATCATCTACCTGATCGTGATCAATTTCGGCAGCCTGTCCGGGGCCGGCGGTTTTCTCGGTGTGTTCCTGCCGGGGCTGGTGCTGATCGCCGCGATCGTCGGCCTGTTGCTGGCCAGCGCGCTGAAGAGCCGCGATCCCATAGCCTTCGAAAACCTCGGCCAGCCGCTGAAAGATTGAGAAAAGCAAAGGGGCGGCGTGCCACGCCGCCCCTTACACCAAGGGGAGTGGCGGATTTGAGCTTTGCCGAAAATATCACCGTCGAGGCATTGGAAGCCGATCCGTACCCGATCTACGCAGAGCTCAGGCGCAGTGCGCCTGTCGCTTTCGTGCCGGCGGTCAATCTGTGGTTCGTCACCCGCTGGAAAGATGTCGAGACGGTCGCCAAGTCGCCCGACATCTTCTCCGCCGTCGTCGGCTCGTCGCCGGTCGAGCGCTCCTTCGGCAAGCCCACCATCCTGACCACCGATGGCGAGACGCACAAGCAACTGCGCCAAGGCGTCGACCCGAAATACCGGCCGCGCACAGTCGCCGCCTATGCCGGCGACCTCGTGCGGTCGATTGCCGAACCTTTTCTCGATCGGATCGCCAACCAGGGTTCCGCCGAGCTGATGGCCGACTATTTCGAGCCGGTGTCGACGCTCAGCCTGGCGCGCTCGCTCGGCCTTGCCGACATCGACATGCCGACGCTGCGCCGCTGGTTCTATGGCCTTGCCCAGGGCGCCATCAATTTCGAGAACGACCCGAAGCGGCAGGAGATCGCCGACGCGATCAGTGCCGAGGTCGGCGACGCCATCTTGCCGACGCTGGAAAGGCTTGTCCACACGCCGGATGATTCCGCGCTGTCGCATATGCTACATGACGGCATGCCGGAGGGCACGACGCGGCCAATCGATTTTTTGATGCCAAGCATCAAGGTCATCCTGCTTGGCGGCATGCAGGAGCCCGGACATGGCGCCGGCTCGATCCTGGCCGGTCTGCTGGCCCATCCCGAACAGATGCGGCAGGTGCTCGCCGATCCCGAGACCTTCGTGCCGAAGGCGGTCGACGAGGGCCTGCGCTGGGTGGCGCCGATCGGCACGCAGACGCGGCAGACGACGCGGGCGGTGGAGCTTGGCGGCGTGACGATCCCGGCCGGCGCCGCGGTCGCCGCACTCGTCTCCTCGGCAAGCCGCGACGAGAGCCGCTTTGCCGATCCCGACCGCTTCAACATCAACCGCGACGAAGGCAATCATGCCGCCTTCGGCTTCGGCCATCATTTCTGTTCGGGCCGGTTTTTCGCACGCGAGCAGATGTGCCTTGCGGTGAGGCTGTTGCTTCTGCGCTTCCCCCATCTCAGCCTTGTGCCTGGCAAGGAGCCGGTGTTTCGCGGCTGGGAATTCCGCGCGCCAACCACATTGCATGTTTCCCTGGGAGTCCGTCACCCATGATCAGTCAGAATGCCATCGACACGCTGCGCAGGACGGAGATCGGCGCACGGGGCCTGTTCATCGATGGCGTGCAGATCGAGGCAACAAGCGGCGCAAGCCTGCCGGTGACGTCGCCGATCGACGGCCGGCCGTTCGCCAGCATCGCCGACGGCAACGCCGCCGATATCGACCGCGCCGTGAAGTCGGCGCGCAAGGCGTTCGAGAAGGGCTCGTGGTCGCGATCAGCGCCGGCCTTTCGCAAGAAGGTGCTGACGAAATTCGCCGAGCTGGTCGAAAAGCATGCCGACGAGCTCGCCGTGCTCGGCGTGCGCGACAATGGCACCGAGATCGGCATGGCCTACAAGGCCGAACCGCTCTCGGCGGCAGGCACCATCCGCTACTATGCCGAGGCGATCGACAAGGTCTATGGCGAGATCGCGCCGACGGCCGACAATGTGCTGGGACTGATCCACAAGGAGCCGCTCGGCGTCGTCGGCGTCATCGTGCCGTGGAATTTCCCGCTGATGATCGGCGCCTGGAAGATCGCGCCCGCACTTGCCGCCGGCAATTGCGTGGTGGTCAAGCCGCCGGAGATCGCTTCGCTGACGCTGCTGCGGTTGGCCGAATTGGCAAGCGAGGCCGGACTTCCCGCCGGTGTGCTCAATGTCGTCACCGGCCGTGGCGCGGTCACCGGCGAAGCGCTCGGCCTGCATATGGATGTCGACGCCATCGCCTTCACCGGCTCGGGGCCGGTCGGCCGACGGCTGCTCGAATATTCCGCTCGCTCCAATCTGAAGCGCGTCTTCCTCGAACTCGGCGGCAAGTCGCCCAACATCGTCTTTGCCGATGCTCCCGACCTGAAACAGGCGGCCGTCCTCTCGGCCAACGGCATTTTTCGCAATTCCGGCCAGGTCTGCGTCGCCGGCTCGCGCCTGCTCGTTCAGGCGTCGGTCTATGACCGTTTTATGGACGAACTTGTCGCGGCAACCACGCGGCTGAAAGTCGGCGATCCGCTCGATCTCACTAGCGATGTCGGCGCCGTGTCGAGCGCCGAACAGCTGGATAAGAACCTCGGTTTCGTCGCCAGGGCGACGGAAGAGGGTGCCCGTCTCGTCACCGGCGGCAAGCGGATTCTCACCGAGACCGGCGGCAGCTACATGGCGCCGACGATCTTCGAGAATGTCACGCAAGACATGCAGCTTGCCCGCGAGGAGGTGTTCGGGCCGGTGCTCGGCGTCATGCGCTTCGAGACCGAGGAGGAGGCGGTGCGGCTTGCCAATTCGACCGTCTACGGGCTCGCCTCGGCGGTGTGGACATCAAACCTCTCCACAGCACACCGCATGGTGCGCGCCATCAATGCCGGCGTCGTCCACGTCAACACCTACGGCGGCGCCGACATCACCGTGCCGCTCGGCGGCGTCAAGCAGTCCGGTTTCGGCCGCGACAAGTCGCTTCACGCGCTGGAGAAATATTTGGAACTGAAGACGGCGTGGATCGCGCTTTGAGCCTAGCGTCAGCGCCGGTTTTTCCGAGAGTCCGATCTTACTTCCGAAGCGCAGCGGATCGCATCGTAGCCCGCGGCGATCGATTCAATGGCGTCTCGTTCTCACTCACGCGAAAATTTTGAGAGAATATTCCCGGCTTTGGCGAGAACGGCGAAAGGCGTTCTTTGATAAACTTGATAGAATTTCTGAGGATGTGACCAAGGCTAGGCAATCCGCCTCGCTGCCATGACTTCACAACCACAGAGATCAATCATGTCCGACTTCAAGAACACTTTGCCATCTTCCCCGGGGTCAACCGTCAACCGGCGCAGTGGCCTTGCTCTGCTGTTCGCCTCGGCCGTGGCGATCGGCAGCCTGATGGCGCCCGGCGCATCGTTCGCCGAGGACAAGAAGGCGATCAAGGTGGGTATCATCAGCGGTGAGGACGAGGATGTCTGGCGAGTCGTCGTCGCCCAGGCCGCCGAAAAGGGCCTCTCCATCGAAACCGTGGTGTTCAACGACTACACCCAGCCCAATGAGGCGCTGGAGCGCGGCGAAATCGACGCCAACGCCTTCCAGCACCAGCCCTATCTCGACAACCAGATCAAGACTCAAGGGTATCATATCGTGCGCGTCGGCTATACCGGCGTGTGGCCGATCGGCCTCTACTCGAAGAAGTACAAAGCAGTCGCCGACCTGCCCGAGGGCGCGGTCGTCGGCGTGCCGAACGATCCATCCAATGAAGGCCGTGCGCTGCGCGTGCTGCAGAACGAGGGCGTGATCAAATTGAAGGACGGCACCGGTATTCTGGCCACCACCGCCGACATCGCCGAGAACGCGAAGAAGGCGGTGATCAAGGAGCTGGACGCCGGCATTGTGGGCCGCTCGGTCGAGGATCTCGACGCGGCGGTGGTCAACACCGACTGGGCGCTGAAAAGCGGCCTGACGCCGGAAAACCGCATCGCGCAGGAGCCGATCGCCGACAATCTCTACCGCAACTTCATCGCGGTGAAGGCTGGTAACGAGAACGAGGCCTGGGTGAAGACGCTGGTGGCCTCCTATCAAAACGAGGCGGTGAAGGCCGAGTTCGACAAGGTCTACAAGGGCACCGGCCTCAGCGCCTATTGATCCGATCGTCGACCGGAAGCCCGGTTCGAGAGCAACAGCGGTCCGCGCTCAGGCGCGGGCCGCGATTGCGTTTTCGGGAACAGGAACAATCATGAACCAGCATATCACGGCATCCGGAGAAACCGCCGATCCGACCCATGGCCGGCCCGACGCGTCTCAGGACGTCGTGCGCCTCGTCGAGCTGAAGCGCCGCTTCGGTGTGACAGCGGCGCTCGACGGCATCTCGCTGACCGTGCGCAAGGGCGAGATCCTCGGTATCATCGGCCGCAGCGGCGCCGGCAAGTCGACGCTGATCCGCTGCCTGAACGGGCTGGAACGGCCTGACTCCGGCGAGGTGTTCATCGAAGGCCGAGAGATCAGCCGGCTTGGCGAGCGCGAGCTGCAGCCGCTGCGGCGGCGCATCGGCATGATCTTCCAGCATTTCAACCTGCTGTCGGCCAAGACCGTCGAAGACAATGTGGCGCTGCCGCTGAAGATCGAGGGCCGCTCGAAGGCCGAGCGACTGAAGCGCGCCGCCGAACTGCTCGACCTCGTCGGCCTGTCCGAGAAGGCAAAAGCCTATCCGGCGTCACTGTCGGGCGGCCAGAAGCAGCGTGTCGGCATCGCCCGGGCGCTGGCAGCACGCCCGGCGCTGCTCTTGTCGGACGAAGCCACCTCGGCGCTCGATCCGGAAACAACGCGCTCCATCCTCGCCCTTCTCAAGGACATCAACCGGCAGCTTGGGCTGACCATCCTTCTGATCACCCATGAGATGGAGGTGGTCCGCTCGATCGCCGACCGCGTTGCGGTGATCGACGCCGGGCGCATCGTCGAGCAAGGGCCGGTCTGGTCGGTGTTTGCCGACCCACAATCAGACATCACCAAAAGCCTGCTCGGCGCCATCCGGCCGCAGCTGCCAGCCGAACTGGCGGCCCGGCTGCTGCCGGCGGCCGGCGCGGAGACGATCCTGCGCGTCGACGTGGCCGGCGATGCGGCACGCGGCCCGTTGCTGTCCGACCTTGCCACGGCTGTTCCAGGCGCCTTCCGCCTCATCCACGGCGGCATCGACCATATCCAGCAGCAGCCCGTCGGCACGCTGTTCCTGTCTGTTCCCGGCAGCGGTGCAAATCATCTCGCTGACATCATCACATTCCTGAAGACCCGCCAGGCGCGGGTGGAGGTGCTTGGCCATGTCGCCGATCCTGTTTGAACTTCTGCTGCGTTCGATCTGGGAAACCGTCCTGATGACAGCCGCCTCCGGCCTCATCTCGCTGGTCTTCGGCCTGCCGCTCGGCCTGGCACTGATCGCCACCGAACGCGGCGGGATTGCCGAAAGCCTGTGGGTGAACCGGGCGCTCGGCGCCGTCATCAACGGCTTCCGTTCGGTGCCCTTCATCATCCTTCTGGTGGCACTGATCCCGGTGACGCGGCTGATCGTCGGCACCTCGATCGGCACATGGGCAGCCATCGTGCCGCTATCGATCGCCGCCACGCCCTATTACGCGCGCATTGCCGAAGTGTCGTTGCGTGAGGTCGACCGTGGCTTGATCGAGGCGGCGCGCGCCATGGGCGGCAACCGCTGGACGATCATCCGCGAGGTGCTGGTGCCGGAAGCCCTGCCCGGCATCGTCGCCGGCTTCACGGTGACGCTGGTGACGCTGATCGGTGCCTCGGCCATGGCCGGCGCCATTGGCGCCGGCGGCCTCGGCGACCTCGCCATCCGCTACGGCTATCAACGATTTGAGACGTCCGTCATGATCGCGGTGGTCATCGTGCTGATCATCCTGGTCTGCGGCATCCAGTGGGCGGGGGACCGGCTGGTGGCGAGGCTGGATCGGCGAGGGTGAAAGACTGGCTGATGGCACGGCCGCGTACGGGATAGGCGGAGGCCTCCCCGCCACCAAACCGTCTGACGCCCGGCTTCACCCGCCAAAGCTGCCCAGCCGGGTCGGCTGCGTATAGCTGCGGTCGACATAGAGCAGGGCCGAGCCGCCGCTGCCGTGCCGGACATCGATGACGCGGCCGATCATGACATTGTGCGTGCCGACGACATGAACAGTCTCGATCTCGCAATCGAAATTGACGATCGCATCCGACAGCGCCGGCGTACCGGAGGTCAGCGTCTGCCAGCGTGCGGCGGAGTAGCGCGCTTCCATGTCCCTGGTTGCGCCGGCAAATTTTCCCGCCAGGTGCATATGGTCATGCGTCAGCACGTTGACGCAGAAGCGCCGGTTGGACAGGAACATGGCGGCCTGCGTCGAGCGCCCGTTCATGCACACGAGCAGCGTCGGCGGCTCGTCGGAGACGCTGCACATGGCGGTGGCGGTGAAGCCCCCACGCCCGGCCGGCCCATCGGTGGTGACGATGTTGACCGGCGCGCAGACCCTCGCCATGGCGTCGCGGAAATCGGCTTTCGAAATCTGCGTGGCCATCTGGTTTCACTCGGCCGTTGAGACAAGCGGATTGAACCAGGTATCGCCCGTCCAGCCATTCTCGTCATAGTCGGCCATGCAGGTGTCGACGAGCTCTTCCATCGCCTTCAGCCGCCCGCCGCGTTCAGCGCCCTTCAGCACCTGCAGCCGCACCTCTTCCGGCGCGCCGGCATAGTTGAGCTCGTAGAGCGCGTGGCGGCCGCCGAACTCGGTGCCGGTCGCGTCCCACAAAAGCTTCATGATCTTGATGCGCTCGATGTGGCCCATGTCGTTGGAGCCACGCACATATTGCGCCAGATATCTGTCGATCTCGGGGTTGTTGAAGTCGCGCACCGACGACGGCAGGTAGATCAGCCCGGACGCGATCACCCGGCGCACGGTGTCGATGACACGCGGATAGGCTTCCGACATGAAGGTGCGGTAGGCGAGCGCGGCTTCCAGATTGGGCAGCACCGCGCCATTCGCCCACGGGATCGGGTTGTAGGCCATGGCGTTGGAAAAGCTCCAGAACATGTGCCTGAGCGCGATAACCTCGCCCAGTGCCGCCTGGTTGCCGCGGAAAGCATCGCCGCCCGTGGCGCGCAGCGCCTTGGCCAGCAGGCCGGCGAGGAAATCGAGCTTGACGGCGAAACGCGTGCAGCCCTGGAAGCAGTAGCCATGCATGAAGCCGGATGCCGGATGGAAGGACAGGATTTTCTGCGCATCGCGCAGCACCAGCACGTCCTCCCAGGGGATGAAGACATGGTCGAGCACCAGGATCGCATCGTTCTCGTCGAAGCGCGACGACAGCGGATAGTCGAAGGGCGCCGCCACCGTGTTGGCCGTCTGCTCGTAGGAGACGCGGCAGAACATCTTTATCCCCGGCGCATTCATAGGCACGATGAACATCACCGACAGCGACGGATCCTCAGTGATCGTCGCCGAGCCCTGCGCCAGGAAATTGTAGTGGGTCAGCGCCGAGGACGTCGCCACCACCTTTGCGCCGGAGACATAGATGCCGGCATCCGTCTCCTTGGTGATGTGGACGAAGACGTCCTTCACCTGTTCGGCCGGCTTGTGGCGGTCGATCGGCGGATTGACGATGGCATGGTTCATGAACAGTGCGGCTTCCTGCGCACGTTTGTGCCAAGACAGCGCATTGTCCTTGAACGGCCCGTACCAGTCGGCATTGGCGCCGAGCGTGTTCATCAGCGCCGCCTTGTAGTCGGGCGTCCGCCCCATCCAGCCATAGGACATGCGCGACCACTCGGCGATCGCCGTCTGCTGGGCGGCGAGTTCGCCAGAGGATTTGGCAACGCGGAAATATTTGTGGGTGTAGCCGCCCGAGCCGGTGTCGGTCGGCGAGGTCAGCGTGTCCCGTCGCAGGGGATCATGCAGCGCATCGTAGAGGCGCGCCAGCGACCGCGCCGAATTGCGCATCGACGGGTGCGTGGTGACATCGGCAATGCGTTCGCCATTGATATAGACCTCGCGGCCGTCGCGCAGGCTCTCCAGATACTCAGCCCCGGTGAACGGGCGTGCCTTATCAGTGCGGAAGTCTTCTGATCGCATGATGGTCCTCCTCTTGAGTCGCAACACTAGCGCCTTGGACAGGCATCGGTTATGGACGGAACGGCAAAACCGATTGGACTTTTTCAGGCGCCATGAGCCAGAATTCCATTCCCGACTTCTTCGTCTATGGCGAGCCGGTGAGGCCGCTCGATGTCGGTTTTCTGCATGTCGAGACGGTGCTTGCGCGCAGCAACATCCATCTTGGTCAGGTTGCGGCGCACAAGCATCCGCAGATGGGCCAGATCACCTACTGGACCAGCGGCTCCGGTACCTACCGTATCGAAGACCGATCCTGGGACTTTTCGGCGCCTGCCGTCAGCTTCGTGCCGAGCGCTGTCGTGCATGGCTTCTCGATCGGACCCGGCACCGACGCCATCGTCGTCTCGGTCGCCGACGGCGCGCTCGCGGCCATCGCCGCTCACAGCCTGCTGCCGCTGGACAGGCCGGTCTTTGCCGACGGTCTGCCACGACACGCAGCGTGGGCGAGACTGGCGGCGGTGCTGGAGATGATCGCCGCCGAATATGCCGAGGCGCAAGCCGGCAATGACAGGGTCCTGCCGGCGCTGATCGCCGTCGCACTCTCCCATATTGCGCGCCTCAGCCCCGGCGTGACCGCCTCCGCCGCCTCTTCCAATGCTTCGCTGGCGCGGGGCCTGC
>NZ_RZTF01000005.1:6346-30401 GCF_004023175.1 Mesorhizobium sp. M7A.F.Ca.MR.362.00.0.0 | reverse complement strand
ACAACTGGCCGGTCGATCGCTACGTCGAGGCGCTGGCCACCACGCCGCATCTTCTCGACAAGGCTGCCCATGCGGTGCTGGGCGCCGGTGTCAAGCGGGTCGTCAGCGAAAGGCGGCTGCTGGAGGCCAAGCGTCTGCTGCTGTTTACCGTACGCACGGTGGAGGACATCGCCTACGAGATCGGCTTCGACGACCCGGCGTATTTTTCACGGTTCTTTCGCGCGCGGGTCGGCGAAGCGCCCGCCGCCTGGCGCCGGAAGCACTTGCAGGGCCATTGATCCTGCGTGAGATGCAGACCCGTGATGCGCAATCCTCGATGTTGCAGCCACAGCCACTTTTTCGTGAAGCTGAACGGGTTGATCCCTTCGCCTGTCTGCCTAGGTAGAAAGGAGCGGCGGGCGCCACGCAAATCTGACATCGGACCAATCTGACAGTCGGCATGATATTTTCCTGCATTCAAAAGCTTGCCCTCGCTGTTCTCTGTGTGGGGATCCAGTCTTCCTGCGTCGTTCCCGACGATACGTCGCGTATCGCCAAGATTGATCCGACGGCAGCGGCTGCCCGCAAGGAGATGGTCGGCCTCAGCGAAGCCGATGTTCGAATGTGCGCCGGGTTTCCGACCGCCACCGCCGACGCCGGCCGATCGGGCCAGATCTGGACCTACAAGCGCATCGTCCAGCGCGGCAATCTCAGCATTGTGGTTCCGACTTTGGCGGTCGGCGCGATCCCGGCGGTCGGCGGCTCCGTCAATGTCGCTCCCGGCGGCTATTGCGACACGCAAATCCGCATGGTCGACGGCCGCGTCGCCGAAGTTGCCTATGCCGGCGACAACAATCTGCCGAACAGGCGCGACGCGCTTTGTGTCAGCACGGTGGACGCCTGTGTGACCTATGCCCGTCAACAGGGTCAGAGGCCGGCGGCCAGATAGCCGGCGGCAGCGAAACGGCGATAACGGTCACGCAAATATCGTTGAGGGCTTGACTGACCCGCCGGACAGAATACGCTAGTGCAAAATACCGGCTCTGATCGCCGGGCGGCAAGAATGCCTCGTATGCCTCGCCCTTCCGGCGCTGGCTGCGAGGCATTGTCATTTTGGGGATCTGTTTGAAACGGCGTATCGAGATCGGCATCCTGTATTCCCGCTCGGGGAGCTATCAACTCGTCTCCGATGCGTGCCGCATCGGCGCCATGCGCGCCATCGCCGACATCAACGCCGATCGCAGCTCAGGCATCGAACTGGTGCCGGTCGAGCGCGATCCGCAAAGCAATGCGGACCGCTACGCGACGCTGTGCGAGGATATTTTCAGGACCAGCAGCGCGCGCCATGTCGTCGGCTGCGTCACCTCGTGGAGCCGCAAGGAAGCCATTCCGGTGCTCGAGAAGGCGGGCGGCATGCTCTGGTACGCCTGCCCCTATGAGGGCTTCGAGGCCAACGAGCACGTCGTCTACATGCACGCTTGCCCAAACCAGCATCTGGTGCCGCTGATGGCGCATGTCGTGCCGCGTTTCGGCGCCAATGGCTTCCTGCTCGGCTCGAACTACATCTGGGGCTGGGAGATGAACCGCGTCGCCCGCGACCTGATCGCCGATGCCGGCGGCAAGGTGCTGGGCGAACGCTATCTGCGCATCGGCGAGACCGACGTGTCGCGGCTGATCGCGGAGATCCGTGCCACACGGCCGAACTTCATCCTCAACAACCTGATCGGCACCTCTTCCTACGCCTTCCTGGCGGCCTATTGCGATCTCGGGAATGAGGATCCTGCCTTCCGCCCGGAAACCTGTCCCGTCATCTCCTGCAACCTCACCGAAGGAGAGTTGCCGGCGATCGGCGAATCCGGGAAAGGGCACCTGTCGGTCGGGCCGTACTTCGCGCCGCGGCCGGCCGCCTTCGCCTCGTCTTTCGAGGCCTCCGCCTATGCCTCCGTGCAGGTGATGGCCGACGTGCTCTCCAGCAATTCCGAAGCCGGTCCGGCGGAATTTTCCAGAGCCTTCGCAGAACGCCGCTTCTCCACCCGGCTCGGGCCGATAGCCATCGACGCCCATTCCCAGCACGCGACGCTGCCGGTGATCATCGGGCGCATCGCGGATGGCTTCTTCGAGGTCGTCAGCCGCGAGGACGAAGTCGCGCCAGACCCGTATCTGTCGCGCTACGACCCGGCAAAAACATTCGGCCGCCCGCGCCTGAGGGTGGTGTCGTGACGAGAACCCCACGCATCCCCAATCTCGGCGGCGCCAGGGCCTTCATCCTGCACCGTCCGCACCCGACGGTGCAGGCGATCACCAGGCAATTGTCGGCCATCGGCCTGATCACGCTGGACTGCTGGCCGGAACTGCCGCCCGAGGCGCTGGCGGCCGATTTCGTCTTCTTCGACGCCGATCTCGGCTTCGACGAGCAATTCCCGTGGAAGCCGGGCGAAGCGCCGATGCCGCTGGTGGCGCTGATCGGCTCCGAGGCGCCCGGCCGCATCGAATGGGCATTGTCGCACAAGGCCGACGCCCAACTCTTGAAGCCGGTCGGCAATGCCGGCGTCTACAGCGCACTGCTGATCGCAAGGCAAAGTTTCGAGGCGCGAAAACACCTGGCCAGCGAAATCGCCTCGCTTCGCCAGCGCGTCGCCGAGCGCCAGACCATCGTGCGCGCGGTGACGGCACTGGCGAAAGGCGCCGATGACGGCCGCGCCTATGCGCAGCTTCGCTCGCTGGCGATGAGCTGGCAGATCAGCGTCGAGGATGCCGCGCGGCGGATCGTGGCCATGACAAGTGAAGAGGCAACGGGGGAAGAAGGCGGCGATGACCAGTCCCATCGCGCCTGATCTCACCGCGCCAGGGCGCATGCCGGTCAAGCCGCGCGCCGGCGTCTGGCGCCGGCTGGTCAGGCGCCGTCTGGCACTGCTTGGGCTGGTGATCGTCGCCATTGTCGTTGCCGGCGCCGTGCTGGCGCCATGGCTGACAGGCTACGATCCCAACGAGCAGATGTTCGACGGCCTGACCATCGAGGGCTCGCCCTTGCCGCCGGATGCAAAATTCTGGCTGGGCACCGACCTGCTCGGCCGCGACCTGTTGACCCGCATCCTCTACGGAGCCCGCACCTCGCTGATCATCGGCATCGTCGCCAATGGCGTGGCGCTGTTCATCGGCACGCTGGTCGGTGTTACCGCGGGTTATTTCCGCGGCTGGATCGGCAGCGCGCTGATGCGTTTCACCGATTTGATGATGGCGTTTCCGGCACTGCTGCTCGCCATTTGCCTGGCTGCGGTGTTCGAGCCGAGCCTGTGGATCGTCGCTATGGTCATCGCCCTGGTCAATTGGGTGCAGACCGCCCGCGTTATCTACACCGAGACCTCTTCGCTCGCCGAACGCGAGTTCATCGACGCCGAGCGCACCATCGGGGCGAGCGCACCGCGCATCCTGTTTCGCCACATCCTGCCGCATCTCCTGCCGACCATCATCGTCTGGGGCACGCTCGGCATTTCGACCACGGTGCTGTTGGAGGCGACGCTCTCCTTCCTCGGCATCGGCGTGCAGCCGCCGACCGCGTCCTGGGGCAACATCATCTTCGAGAACCAGACCTACTTCCAGGCAGCACCCTGGCTGGTGTTCTTTCCCGGCGCGGCGATCCTGGCGCTGGCGCTGGCCTTCAACCTGATCGGCGACGCGCTGCGCGACATCCTCGATCCGACGCAAAGGGGCCGGGCATGATCGCCTATCTCGGCCGCCGCCTGATCCAGTCGCTGCTGATCCTGCTCGGCGTCTCGCTGATCACCTTCGCGCTGCTCTATCTCTTGCCGGCCGACCCGGTGCGCCAGATCGCCGGCCGCAGCGCCATGCCGCAGACGGTCGAGAACATCCGCCAGCAGCTCGGCCTCGACCAGCCCTTCATCGTCCAATACTGGCGCTATCTCACAAAGCTCATCAGCGGCGATCTCGGCCGCTCCTACATCCAGCGCTCCGAGGTCACCGAGCTGATCGTCTCGCGGCTGCCGGCCAGCCTGTTGCTGATGGTCGGCGCCATCCTGTGCGAGCTGCTGCTCGGCCTCAGCATGGGCCTGATCGCCGCCGTCAAGCGCGGCACCGCCACCGACCAGACGCTGATGGTCGCCTCCTTCGTCGGCGTCTCGGCGCCGCAATTCGTCGTCGGCCTGCTGCTGCTCTACGTCTTTGCCGTGCGGCTCAGCTGGTTCCCGATCGGCGGCTATGGCACCTGGCGTCATCTCGTGCTGCCGTCGCTGACCATGGGCATACTCGGCGCCGGCTGGTACGCCCGCATGATGCGCTCGTCGATGATCGATGTTCTGCGCCAGGATTATGTCCGCACCGCCCGCGCCAAGGGCCTGGCGCGGCGAGCCATCCTGTTCCGCCATGCGCTGCCCAACGCCATCCTGCCGGTCATCGCCATGATCGGCATCGACATCGGCATCTTCATGGGTGGCATTGTTGTCGTCGAAAGCGTGTTCGGCTGGCCTGGCATTGGCCAGCTGGCGTGGCAGGCCATCCAGCGCGTGGACATCCCGATCATCATGGGCGTCACCCTGGTCTCGGCCTTCGCCATCGTGCTCGGCAATCTGCTGGCCGACGTCATCGCGCCCTTCATCGACCCCCGCATCAAGCTCAGATGAAAATGAAAACCAGACAGAGAAAGGGAACATAAAAATGAAAAAGTTTCTCGCATCCACGGTAGCGGCATCGGCGCTGGCGCTGATGCTCGGCATGACAAGTGTTCGCGCCGAAGACGCGATCGATCCGAACGCCAAGCAGGGCGGCGCCATCACCATCACCTACAAGGACGATGTCGCCACGCTCGATCCGGCGATCGGCTATGACTGGCAGAACTGGTCGATGATCAAGAGCCTGTTCGACGGGCTGATGGATTACGAACCGGGCACCACCAATTTGAAGCCCGACCTTGCCGAAAGCTACGAGATCGCGCCCGACGGCAAGTCATTCACCTTCAAGCTGCGCCATGGCGTGAAATTTCACAATGGCCGCGAGATGACCGCCGACGACGTGAAATATTCGCTCGACCGCGTCACCAATCCCAAGACCCAGAGCCCCGGCGCTGGCTTCTTCGGCTCGATCAAGGGCTATGACGATGTCGCCGCAGGCAAGGCCGAGAGCCTCTCGGGCGTCACCGTCGTCGATCCCTATACGGTCAAGCTCGAGCTGACCCGGCCCGACGCCACCTTCCTGCATGTCATGGCCATCAACTTCTCGCATATCGTGCCGAAGGAAGAGGTCGAGAAATACGGCGCCGATTTCGGCAAGCATCCGGTCGGCACCGGCGCTTTCAAGCTCGCCGAATGGACACTCGGCCAGCGCATCGTCTTCGAGCGCAATGCGGACTATTGGCACAAGGGCCTGCCGCATCTGGACAAGATCACCTTCGAGATCGGCCAGGAGCCGATCGTTGCGCTGCTGCGCCTGCAGAAGGGCGAGATCGACGTGCCCGGCGACGGCATTCCGCCGGCAAAATTCCAGGAGGTGATGGCCGATCCGGAGCAGAAGGCACGCGTCGTCGAAGGCGGCCAGCTGCACACCGGCTATGTCACCATGAACACCACCATGGCCCCGTTCGACAATGTGAAGGTGCGCCAGGCGGTCAACATGGCGATCAACAAGGCGCGCATCATCCAGATCATCAACGGCCGCGCTGTGCCGGCCAACCAGCCGCTGCCGCCGTCGATGCCGGGCTACGACAAGGAGTACAAGGGCTATCCCTATGACGTCGCCAAGGCCAAGGCGCTGCTTGCCGAGGCCGGTCATCCCGATGGTTTCGACACGCAATTGTTCGCCATGAACACCGATCCCAACCCGCGCATCGCTCAGGCGATCCAGCAGGATCTGGCGGCGATCGGCATCAAGGCCAGCATCCAGTCGCTGGCTCAGGCAAACGTCATTGCCGCCGGCGGCGACAAGGCCGGCGCACCGATGATCTGGTCCGGCGGCATGGCCTGGATCGCCGACTTCCCGGATCCGTCGAACTTCTACGGCCCGATCCTCGGCTGCGCCGGCGCGGTGCCGGGCGGCTGGAACTGGTCGTGGTATTGCAACAAGGATCTCGATGCCAAGGCGGCCGAGGCCGACTCGGTGGTCGACCCGGCCAAGGCCGGCGAGCGCGACAAGATGTGGAGCGCCATCTACGACAAGGTGATGGAAGACGCGCCCTGGGCGCCGGTCTTCAACGAGCAGCGCTTCACCATGAAGTCGGCGCGCATGGGCGGCGCCGACAACCTCTATGTCGACCCGGTCCATATCCCGATCAACTACGACAATGTGTACGTAAAAGATGTGCAATAACTGCGACTACACCATCCACGGGCGCCAACATCATTTCGGCTGGGACAATTCGTTTGTTCCGGCCGAGCGGGTGGCGCCCGGCTCGACCATCGAGTTCCAGTGCCTCGATTCCTCCGGCGGCCAGTTGCAGGCCGACAGCACGGTCGCCGACGTCGCCAGGCTCGACTTCGCCACCGTCAATCCGGTGACTGGGCCGATCTTCGTCGAGGGCGCCGAGCCGGGCGATGCACTGAAGGTGACGATCGAGATGTTCAAACCATCCGGCTTCGGCTGGACGGCCAACATTCCCGGTTTCGGGCTGCTCGCCGACGACTTCAAGGAGCCGGCGCTGAACATCTGGAAATACGACGCCGTCTCGCTCGAGCCGGCGCTGTTCGGCAAAAATGCGCGTGTGCCGTTGAAACCCTTCGCCGGCACCATCGGCAACGCGCTGGCGGAAAAGGGCCACCATTCGGTGGTGCCGCCAAGGCGCGTCGGCGGCAATCTCGACATCCGCGATCTCGCCGCCGGCACCACGCTGTACCTGCCGGTGGAAGTGGCGGGCGCGCTGTTTTCGGTCGGCGATACCCATGCCGCGCAAGGCGACGGCGAGGTCTGCGGCACGGCGATCGAAAGCCCGATGGACGTCGTGCTCAAGCTCGATCTGGTCAAGGACGCCAGGCTGAAGACGCCGCGCTTCACCACGCCAGGCCCGGTGACGCGCCATCTCGACGCCAAGGGCTATGAGGTGACGACCGGCATCGGCCCGGACCTGATGGCCGGCGCCAGGGAGGCGGTTGCCCAGATGGTCGACCTGCTCGCCGGGAGGTACAAAATCGACCCGGTCGAAGCCTATATGCTGGCCTCTGTGTGCGGCGATCTCAGGATCAGCGAGATCGTCGACATGCCGAACTGGGTGGTGTCGTTCTACTTCCCGCGCTGCGTGTTTGAATGATGTCAAGTCGGCGCTGCACCCCCCTCTGTCCTGCCGGACATCTCCCCCTCAAGGGGGGAGATCAGATGTCACTTCGGCTTTCGCCAATCTCTAATGTTGCAAGGGGGAGCGCCGGCCCACGTGACGGCCAATCTCCCCCCTTGAGGGGGAGATGTCCGGCAGGACAGAGGGGGGCGTGCCGGAATAAACCTCTCAGAACTTTGCCTTTGCAATGACCTCAACCCCCGAACCCATCCTCGACATCGCCAACCTCTGCGTCAGCGTGCGCGGCGAGGATGGCGAGCGCGAGGTCGTCTCCGACCTATCGCTCACGCTGAGCCGCGGCGAGACGCTCTGCATTGCCGGTGAATCCGGCTCCGGCAAATCGATGACCGCACTGGCCATCATGCAATTGCTGCCGCAGCCCGCAGCCCGCATATCGTCTGGGAAAATCCATTTGGGCGATACAGATCTGACGACTCTCGACGAGCGCCGGATGCGGCGCATTCGCGGCGACCGCATCGCCATGATCTTCCAGGAGCCGATGACCTCGCTCAACCCGGTGCTGTCGATCGGCCGGCAGCTCACCGAATCCATCGAGGCACACACCAGCCTGTCGCAGGGCGAAGCTCGTCAGCGCGCCATCGAGGCGTTGAAGGCGGTGCGCATTCCGGAAGCCGAAAGCCGGCTAAAGCAGTTTCCGCACGAACTGTCCGGCGGCATGCGCCAGAGGGTGATGATCGCCATGGCGCTGGCGCTCGAGCCGGACGTGCTGATCGCCGACGAGCCGACGACCGCACTTGACGTCACCGTGCAAGGCGAGGTGCTGGAGCTGCTGCGCGACCTGCAGCGCCAGCACGGCACCAGCGTCATCCTGATCACCCACGATATGGGCGTCGTCGCCGAAATGGCCGACCGCGTCATCATCATGCGGCATGGCCGCATGGTCGAAGAGGGAAAAACCGCTGACATTTTTGCCAGGCCGCAAGCCGACTACACGCGCGAGCTGCTGGCCGCCGTGCCGCGCATTGGCAGCGGTATCGGCCGCCAGAAATCCAGGGATGCCGAGACGGCGATGCCGGCCAATGTCGCAGAAGTCAACGACCTGCATGTCCGCTTCGACCTGCATGGCGGCTTCTTCGGCCGGGTCACCCGCCGCGTCCACGCGGTGGAAGGCGTGACCTTCTCGATCGCGCCCAACGAGACGCTGGCGCTGGTCGGCGAATCCGGCTGTGGCAAGTCGACCACCGCCAAGGCGCTGGCCGGACTGGTGCCCTACAGCGGCGATATCGCGGTTGGCGGGCGCAATCTGTCCGGCCTTGGTCGCGACGAGCGTAAGGCGGTGCGCCGCGACGTGCAGATGATTTTTCAGGATCCCTACGCCTCGCTCGACCCGCGCATGCGCGTCGGCGAACTCGTCGCCGAGCCGCTGCTGATCCATGGCATCGCCTCGAAGCAAGAGCGCAGTGACCGTGTCGCGGCGCTGTTCGAGCGCGTCGGCCTGTCGGCCGATCAGATGGAGCTCTATCCGCATGAATTCTCCGGCGGCCAGCGCCAGCGCGTCTGTATTGCACGCGCTCTTGCGCTGCGGCCGAAGCTGATCATCGCCGACGAAAGCGTCTCGGCGCTCGACGTTTCGGTGCAGGCGCGCGTGCTCGATCTGTTGAAGGAATTACAGCGCGAATTCGGCGTCGCCTATCTCTTCATCTCGCACGACATGGCTGTGGTCGAGAACATCTCCGACCGCGTCGCCGTCATGTATCTCGGCCAGATCGTCGAGATGGGCACGCGCGACCAGGTCTTTTCCAACCCGCGCCACCCCTACACCAGACGCCTCATCGAAGCCGTGCCGGTGCCCGATCCAGCCAAGCGAAGAAGCCGCTTCGCCCGCCTCGACCAGGAGATCCCGAGCGCCACCCGCAGGATCGGCGAGGCGCCGTTGAAACTGGCGCTGAGGGATGTCGGCAACGGCCACCTCGTCGCCGCCGAGGGCTGAGCCGGCACTGCCGCCGGCGGTTCACGTGTTTGTGTCTCTATCTCGCGCTCAAGGCTCGCGTTCCGCCGCCAAACCGTATCGCTTCGAGCACGAAATCCCTAACGGCCTCTTGCCCTCTGTCCCTATCTTCCTCATGTTCAATACCATTGCGATGATCGATCGTAGGAGGGTCGGTCGGATTCATCGCTATGGGAGGAAGTCAACCATGAAGGTAAGCCTTTTCGTTTCCGCGGCACTTCTCGCCGCATCCGCGATCCCCGCCTCGGCCGCCGAAATTTCCGACGGCAAGGTCAAAATCGGCATTCTCAACGACCAATCGGGCGTCTACGCCGATTTCGGCGGCAAGTGGTCGGTCGAGGCGGCCAAGATGGCGGTCGAGGATTTCGGCGGCAAGGTGCAGGGAGCGCCGATAGAAATCATCAGCGCCGATCACCAGAATAAGCCCGATATCGCCTCCAACATCGCGCGGCAGTGGTACGACACCGAACAGGTCGATGCCATCATGGAACTGACGACCTCTTCGGTGGCGCTCGCCGTCCAGGGGATTTCCAAGGAAAAGAAGAAGATCGACATCGTCACCGGCGCGGCGACCACGGAGCTGACCGGCAAACAATGCTCGCCCTATGGCTTCCACTGGGCCTATGACACTCATTCGCAAGCGGTTGGGACAGGCGGCTCTCTCGTGCAGCAGGGCGGCGACAGCTGGTTCTTCGTCACCGTCGACTATGCATTCGGCTATTCGCTGAAGGATCAGACCACCAAGTTCGTCGAGAGCCATGGCGGCAAGGTGCTGGGCGAGGTGCGTTATCCCCTGGGATCGACCGATTATTCGTCCTTCCTGTTGCAGGCGCAATCGTCGGGCGCCAAGGTCATCGGCCTGGCCAATGCCGGCCTCGATACCTCCAACTCGATCAAGCAGGCGGCCGAATTCGGCATCGTGCAGGGCGGTCAGCGTCTTGCCGCACTCCTGTTCACGCTGGCCGAGGTGCATGGGCTTGGCCTTCAAGCGGCGCAGGGCGTTGTGCTGACCGAAGGCTATTATTGGGATCGCGACGACAAGAGCCGCGAATTCGGGCAGCGCTTTTTCAAGCGCACCAACCGCATGCCGAACATGATCCAGGCCTCGACCTATTCAGCGGTGACGCAGTACCTGAAAGCGATCGACAAGGCCGGCACGGACGAGACCGAAGCCGTCGCCAAGCAACTGCATTCGATGCCTGTGGACGACGCCGCGATAACCAACGGCAAAGTGCAGGCGGACGGCAACATGGTCCACGACATGTACCTCTATCAGGTCAAGTCGCCAGCCGAGAGCACCAAGGAGTGGGACTACTACAAATATCTCGCCACCATTCCTGGCAACGAGGCCTTCCTGAGCGAAAAGGAAAGCGGCTGTCCGACGGCCGGCCAGTGATCGGCGCGGCCGATGGCGCCGACTGACCTGAGCGCGAACGAGCCGCCTGTGGTGCTTTCCGCCCGCGGGTTGCGGCGTGACTTTGCTGGCTTCATCGCCGTGAAAAACGTCGATCTGGATGTTCGCCATGGCAACATCCATGCCCTGATCGGACCCAACGGCGCCGGCAAGACGACCGTCTTCAACCTGCTCACCAAGTTCCTGGCGCCGACCAGCGGCAGGATCGAGCTGCTTGGCCATGACATCACCCGCACGTCGCCGGCCAGGGTCGCGCGGATGGGCCTGGTGCGCTCGTTCCAGATATCGGCGATTTTTCCGCACCTCAGCGTGCTCGACAATGTCCGCGTCGCCCTGCAGCGGCCGGGCGGGCTCAGCGTTCAGTTCTGGCGCTCGCTGGCGGCGCTCGACCGGCTGACGCCGCGTGCCGAGGAATTGCTGCGCTCGGTCGGTCTCGACGATGCCAGGAACAGGCTCGCCGGCGACCTTTCCTATGGCAGGAAACGCGTGCTCGAGATCGCCACGACCCTGGCGCTCGATCCGAAAGTGCTGCTGCTGGACGAGCCGATGGCCGGCATGGGGCACGAGGACGTGGCCACGGTTTCCGACCTTATCCGTTCGGTGGCCAAGGATCGCGCCGTGCTGATGGTCGAGCACAATCTGACTGTCGTGGCCGACCTTTGCGACTGGATAACGGTCATGCAGCGCGGCGAGGTGCTGGCCGCCGGCGACTACGCCACGGTCAGCCGCGACGAGCGCGTGAAGATCGCCTATATGGGCACCGCCGATGACTAGTACCGCACCTCTGCTTGCCGTCAGCGGCCTCAACGCCTGGTATGGCGAGGGCCATGCGCTGCACGGCGTCGATCTGGAAGTGTTTTCCGGCGAGACGGTCACACTGCTCGGCCGCAATGGCGTCGGCAAGACGACGACGCTGCGCGCCATCATGGGGCTGATCCGCAAGCGAACCGGCGGGATCGCCTTCGACGGCCAGGATTTGATGCGGCTGCCGCTGCACCGCACCGCGCATCAGGGCATCGGCTTCGTGCCGGAGGAGCGCGGTATTTTCGCCACGCTGACCGTCGACGAGAACCTGGTTCTGCCGCCGGTCGTGGCCGAGGGCGGCATGAGCGTCGAGGAGATATTCGATCTGTTCCCCAATCTGAAGGAGCGGCGCAACAGTCCCGGCACCAGGCTGTCGGGCGGCGAACAGCAGATGCTGGCGATCGCGCGCATGTTGAGAACGGGTGTGAAAATGCTGCTTCTCGACGAGCCGACGGAGGGGCTCGCTCCCGTCATCGTGCAGCGCATCGGCGCGTTGCTGGCGACGTTGAAAAAGCGCGGCATGACGATCCTGCTGGTCGAGCAGAACTTCCGCTTCGCCAGCCGTGTCGCCGATCGTTTCTATCTGATGGAGCACGGCAAGGTGGTGGCAGGGTTCCCGGTCGGCGAGTTGCCGGACCGCATGACGCAGCTCCACGAAGTCCTGGGTGTATGATGGCGCCATGACGATGATCTTCGGCATCCCCGTTCAGGCCTTCCTCGGCCAGTTGCTGGTCGGCCTGATCAACGGCTCGTTCTACGCCATGCTGAGCCTGGGCCTGGCTGTCATATTCGGCTTGCTGCGCGTCATCAATTTCGCCCATGGCGCCCAATATATGCTCGGCGCCTTCGTCGGCTATCTGCTGCTCACCTATCTCGGCATCGGCTACTGGCCCGCCTTGATCCTTGCGCCGCTGATCGTCGGTGTCTTCGGCATCGTGGTCGAGCGCCTGGCGCTGTCGCGGCTGTACGATCTCGATCCGCTCTACGGCCTGCTCTTCACCTTCGGCCTCGCGCTCGTGCTCGAAGGCATCTTCCGCTACTATTACGGCGTCTCGGGAAACCCGTACGCGGTGCCGCCGCTGCTTTCGGGAGGCACCAATCTCGGCTTCATGTTCCTGCCCAACTATCGCGGCTGGGTCGTCGTCGCCTCGCTGATCGTCTGCTTCGGAACCTGGGTGCTGATCGAGAAGACCAGGCTCGGTTCCTACCTGCGCGCCGCGACGGAGAATCCCCGCCTCGTCCAGGCTTTCGGCGTCAACGTGCCGTTGCTGCTGACCCTGACCTACGGCCTCGGCTCCGCGCTGGCTGGGCTTGCCGGAATTCTGGCAGCGCCGATCTATCAGGTGAGCCCGCTTATGGGGTCGGATCTCATCATCGTCGTCTTCGCCGTCGTCGTGGTCGGCGGCATGGGATCGATCCTTGGCGCCATCGTCACCGGCTACATGCTCGGCCTTGCCGAAGGCCTGACCAAGGTCTTCTATCCTGAGGCCTCCAACCTCGTGGTCTTCGTCATCATGGCCATCGTGCTTCTGGTCCGGCCGGCCGGCCTGTTCGGAAGGGACGCCTGACATGTCGGAAGAGACATCTGACATGTCGGAACTGACGCTTCGCGAGACATCGGCCAAAACCTCGGCGCGGCTTGAATGGACGCTGGTCGGGCTCGGCATCCTGGCGCTGCTGGTGGCGCCTTTCCTGGTCTATCCGATCTTCCTGATGAAGATGCTGTGCTTTGCGCTGTTTGCCTGTGCGTTCAATCTCCTGCTTGGCTACACCGGGCTGCTGTCGTTCGGCCACGCCACCTTTTTCGGCGGCGCCGCCTACTTCACGGCGCATGCCGTCAAGGTCTGGGGCTGGCCGCCGGAAGCCGGCATTCTGCTCGGCATGGCGGGTGCGGCCCTGCTTGGCTTCGTCATGGGCTTCTTCGCCATTCGCCGGCAAGGCATCTATTTCGCCATGATCACGCTGGCGCTGTCGCAGATGTTCTTCTTCTTCTGCGTGCAGGCGCCGTTCACGCAAGGCGAGGATGGCATCCAAGGTGTGCCGCGCGGCATGCTGCTAGGCGTCCTCGACCTGAACGTCTCGCTGAACATGTATTATTTCGTGCTGGCGGTGTTCCTCGTCGGCGTCTTCGCCATCTGGCGCATCGTCAATTCGCCGTTCGGCATGATCCTGCGCTCGATCCGCGAGAACGAGAACCGCGCCATTTCGCTGGGCTATTCCGTCGCCAACTACAAGCTCGGCGCCTTCGTCATGTCGGCGGCGCTGGCCGGGTTGGCCGGATCGCTCAAGGCGATCGTTTTCCAGTTCGCCACGCTCACCGACGTCACCTGGCAGATGTCGGGCGAGGTGATCCTGATGACGCTTCTGGGCGGCATCGGCACCATGGTCGGGCCGATCATCGGCGCCAGCCTTGTCATCGGCCTGGAAAACACGCTTGCCACTTCCGGCTTTCCGGTGACCATCGCCACTGGCCTGATCTTCATGGTGTGCGTGCTCGTCTTCCGGCGCGGCATCGTCGGCGAATTTTACGCGCGGATTTTCAAGCGGGCGGGAAAGGACTGATCAGCTGCAGGTTGATGGGACGCGGCTTGCGCGTGATGACGCATGCGTCTCCCCAATGAGCACCTGTCCGGATACTTCAGAAAGCTATAGACCTCGATCAAATCGATGCGACTGCTTGCGACCTGGGGCAATTGCGACTCCATCGGAACGGGTGAGCACTGCTTTGGGCAAATCGTGATGCGCGCATTCTTTCGATTGCTTGTCGTTGTAATCGTGGCGTCCGGCGTGACCGGTTGCACCAGTATTTCCTACTACGCGCAATCCGTGCAGGGCCATCTGCGGATCATGACGGCGCGCCAGGATGTCGGAAAACTGATCGAGGATCCGTCGACGCCGAAGGCATTGCGCGCGCGAATGGCATCGGCGAGCGCTATACGACAGTTCGCAACGGATGAACTGGCGCTGCCCGACAACAACAGCTACCGCAGCTATGTCGACATTGGTCGGGATTCGGTGACATGGGCTGTCTTCGCCGCGCCGGCATTTTCGCTGACGCCGCGAACATGGTGTTTTCCTGTTTTCGGCTGTGTTCCCTACCGGGGGTATTTCTCCAGGAAGTCCGCGACTGAAACCGCTGTCGAACTTCAAGGACAGGGCATGGACGTCTATGTGACGGGCATCACGGCATATTCCACGCTTGGCTGGTCGAGCGACCCGCTGCTCAGCACGATGTTCGGCCAGGATGAAACCAATCTCGCAGCGCTGGTGTTCCATGAACTGGCCCACCAGCGCGTCTACGTGCACGACGATTCCGCATTCAACGAGGCGTTCGCTGTCGCCGTTGAAACGACCGGCGTGAAAAAGTGGCTGCGCGCGACTGGCGACACCGCCGCATTGCGCCGTTACGAAGCTGCCCGGAGGCGCAAGGCTGAATTTCTTGCGCTGGTGTCGCGGACCCGCGACGAGCTGACGCAAGTCTATTCCAACGCCGGCACCTCGGAGCAAAAACTGGCCGCGAAGACGGCCGCGATTGAACGGCTGCGGATGCGCTACCGACACATGCGCGACAGGCGCTGGGGCCGATACCGGGGATACGATGCCTGGTTCGCTTCCCCGATCAACAATGCAAAGCTCGCCGCGACGTCCGTCTATAGCGATCGGGTGACCGCGTTTCTGCGCCTGTTCGACTTGTGTTCGGGCGACTATGTCAGGTTCTATGCGTCAGTCCGACGGATTGGCGCACTGGACCAAGCTCACCGCGTCGATGCACTTGCGGCGGCAGATCGCTGTTATTGAGCCGGTCAAAAGGGATGGCCCGAAGCGTCGGGGAACTTGCGTCCGAATCCAACCAAATCGCGCGATTGAGATCGCCCGCGCGGTTCTACTGGTCCGAGAACTTCACGCTCACGCCGCGCTGCCGAAAATAAGCCTGCATCAACTTGCGGCCCGAGCGGTTGTTCTGCGCCAGCTTGGCCGGATCGAACACCGCCTGTTTGATCCCCTCTCGCATCAGCGCCGCCTTAAGCGCCGCGATATGTGTGTCGATGTCGGCATTGTCCGCCCGGAGCGAGGCATAGATGCTCTCGGTCGCCTCGGCCACGGTCAGTTCGCTCATTGGTGTCGTCCTTTGGTTGGTTGGGCGGCGCTTAGCACAGATTCGCGGTCCGCCGATACCGAGACCGTCAGTACACAGCGCCCGTCGCGAAAGCGAACCGTTCCTTATGGGGCTTCGTAGAGTTCCAGCGGCAATCCATCCGGGTCCCTGAAAAAGGTAAACCGTTGGTCCGTATATGGGTCGATCCGGATAGGCTCGACGGCAACGCCTGCGGCTTCCAGGCGGATAATTACGGGCTCAAGATTAGCCACAGCGAATGCCAGATGTCTCAGGCCTGTAGCCTCTGGGTGGGATGGCCGCATCGCTGGTGCAGGGAAGGAGAACAATTCCAGTTGGGCCGATCCGATCCGCAGATCCGCTTTCCATGACTGCCGCTCCTCCCGATAAACCTCCCGGATCAGATCGAGGCCGAGGAGTTCGACGTAGAACCGTCGCGACCGGTCGTAGTCGGTGCAGATGAGCGCGACGTGGTGAATGGCGTTCAGCATGCTGCTAACTCTGGTCAAGCTGGGAGATGAGGCCAAGGCGCTTCAAGGCCTGGATCGTCGCGCGCCACGGCTCTGATTTGCCCTGTCCTTCCACCTCACCGATAACACCCGCGTTCCACCGCCAGCCGCCGCACCAGCGCCAGCACGGCATCGATGGTCGGGGTCGGCTTGTCCGTGAGCCGGCCAAGTTCCTGCACCGCGCTCACCAGCGCGTCGATCTCCATCGGCCTGCCGCGCTCCAGGTCCTGCAGCATCGAGGTCTTGTGTTCGCCGACATCGCCGGCGCCCTTGATGCGCCTGTCGACCGCTATGGGAAAACGCACGCCGAGGCTTTCGCCGATCGCCTGCGCCTCCAGCATCATGGTGCGGGCGAGCGCGCGGGTGCCATCGTCGGCGACAATCGCGGCCAGCGTGCTGCCGGTCAGCGCCGAGATCGGGTTGAAGGAGAGATTGCCCCACAGTTTTACCCAGATTTCGCTGCGGATGTCCTCGCGCACCGGCGCTTGCAAGCCGGCCTTGACCATTTCCTCGGCCAGAAGCGTAACCCGTTCGCTGCGCTCGCCGGAGGGTTCGCCGAGCGAGAAACGTTTGCCCTCGACATGGCGGATGAGGCCTGGCGCATCGACCTCGACGGCGGGATAGACGACCGAGCCGATAACGCGGTCCGGTCCGATCCGCTGCCAGATGGCGCCGCCGGGGTCGACCGCGTTCAGCCTGGTGCCTTCGAGCGGCCCGCCGACGCCGTGGAAATACCACCAGGGCACGCCGTTCTGCATGGTGACGACTGATGTGTGGTCCCCAAGCAGCGGCGCGATCTGGTCAAGGGCTGGGGAGAGAGAATGGGCCTTCAGCGCCAGCACGACGTAATCCTGGGCGCCAAGCTCGTCGGCTTTGGCGGCGGCCCGGACGGGGACCGAAATCTCCTGGCCATCCTCGATCAGGCGCAGGCCGTCCGCCTTGATGGCTTCCAGATGGGCGCCGCGCGCGACGATCGAAAGATCGGTCCGCCCAGTGATGGCGAGCTTGGCCGCGAGATAGCCGCCGATCGCGCCGGCGCCGAAGATGGTGATCTTCATCGTCAAAGCCCGAGTTTGGCGGCGAGGCCGATGCGCTGCAATTTGCCGGTCGCACCCTTGGGGATCTCGTCCAGGATCAGGATCTTGCGCGGCACCTTGAAATCGGCAAGCCGTGTCGCGGCATAGGTGCGAATGTCGCCCTCGGTGGCACTGATGCCTTCGCGCAGCACAACCGCCGCGGCCACCTCCTCGCCAAGCTTGTCATGCGGCATGGCGAAGGTGACGACCTGCGCCACCGCCGGATGGTCCATCAGCACGTCGTCGACCTCGAGCGGCGAGATCTTTTCGCCACCGCGGTTGATGATCTCCTTGAGCCGACCGGTGACCCTGAGATAGCCGTCCTCGTCGAGCACGCCCTGGTCGCCAGTGTGGAACCAGCCATGCGCGAAAGCCGTGGCATTGGCATCCGGGTTCTTCTCGTAACCCGTCGTGACATTGGGTCCGCGAATGACGATCTCGCCTGTCTCGCCGGCTGCGAGCAGCCGCCCGTCAGGCGCCATGACAGCCACGGCCGGACCGGCGGAGGCACCGACGCTGCCCGGCTTGCGCTGGCCCGGCGGCAGCCGGTTCGAGGCCATCTGGTGCGCGGCCTCGGTCATCCCGTAGGATTCGATCACCGGGCAGCCGAAGGTCGCCTCCAGCTCGGCCATCACCTGCGCCGGCAGCGACGCCGAGGATGAGCGGATGAAGCGCAGGCGCGCCGCCGCCAGCGCCTCGGTGTTGCGTGCCGCGCGGGGCAGGATCGCCTGATGCATGGTCGGCACCGCCGTGTACCAGCTCGGCTGCGCCTCGCTCAGCCACTGGAAGAAGCGCAGCGCGTTGAAACCCGGCGTGCAGTAGATGCTGCCACCGGCAGCCAGCGACGACAGCACGGCCGCGATCAGGCCGTGGATGTGGAACAGCGGCATGATGTTGAGGCAACGGTCATCTGCCGTCAGGCCAAGCGTGCCGCCGATATGGGCAGCCGAGGCCGCGATGTTTGCATGGCTGAGCGGCACCAGTTTTGGACGCGATGTCGTTCCGGAGGTATGCAGCAGCAGCGCAATGTCGCTGTCTTGCGCCATGGCGGGCGCGGCCTGCGGTCCGATCGCTGCGCCCTCGATCGTGAAGCTGCCGGCGGGTGTGCCGGGCTGCACGATAAGCCGCAGCACGCCGATGCCGAGGCGTTCGGCCACCGTCACAGCCGGTCCGGTCTCGCCCTCCCCGACAAGGATCGCCTTGGCGCCGATGTCGGTCAGGTAGAAATCCAGCTCGTCGGCCCGGTAGGCGGGGTTGAGCGGAGCCGTCGAGGCGACGGCCGCCACGGCGACGAAGGCGGTGGCCATCTCGGGCCCGTTCGGCAGCACGATCGCCACCCTGTCGCCGCGGCCGATGCCGCGCGCATGCAGCTGTTTTGCCGTATCGGCGATCAGGCTGCGCAATTCGCCATGGCTAAGCGTCGCCCTGTCGGGTGCCAGGATGGCGGGCGCATCGTCGGCGCCGGCGGCGAGACGGCGGGAGAGATCTGCGTGGGTTTCGGTTTGGGTCATGATCACCGGCTAGATTTCGAACGACTATTGGCGGGAGCCCTTCTGACGGGCTTGCCTCGATATGGATACGCCATTGGACAACGGATCGCCTCAGTAGCCAAGCGCCAAACCATCCTTGCGCGGATCGGAAGCGCCGGTCAGCGTCCCCTTCTCCCAGTCGATCAGCACCACCTGCCCGCCGCCAAGCGGATGATGCGGTTCGGCTATGCGGTGGCCGCGTCGGCGCAGGCCCTCGATCGCCTCGGTGGGAACGCCACGCTCGGCCTCGACTGTGTCGTCATTGTAAAACACCCTCGGCGCATCCAGCGCCTGCTGCGGGTCCATGCCGAAGTCGATCATGTTGGTCAGCAGATGGACATGGCCGAACGGCTGATAGCCGCCGCCCATGACCCCGAACGGCATCACCACGCGGCCGTTCTTCGTCGCCATGCCCGGCATGATCGTGTGCATCGGCCGCTTGCCCGGTGCGATGGCGTTCGGGTGCGCAGGCTCAAGGCGAAAGCTCGAACCGCGGTTCTGCAGCACGACACCGGTCTTAGGGCCGACCACGCCGCTGCCGAACGAGTAATAGGTCGAGTTGATGAAGGAGACCGCGTTGCGATCGCGGTCGACGATGGAGATGTAGACCGTGTCGCTGCCGGGCAGGTCCACGCGCGGCAGATGCGTCATGGCGCGGTCGCGGTCGATCTCGGCGCGCAGCCGGTCGGCATAGGCGCCGGACAGCAGCTCTCTGACCGGCACCGGGACATGGTCCTGATCACCGACATAACGGTCGCGGTCGCGATAGGCCAGGCGCCCGGCCTCGATCTCCAGATGCAGGCGCTCGGCGCCATTGGGATCCAGCCCGCCAAGCTCGAAGCCCGACAGCAAATTGAGCATCAAAAGCGCCGTCAGCCCCTGATTGTTCGGCGGCATCTGGTGGATGTCATGGCCGCCATAGGAGGTGCTGACCGGCGCCACATAGTCGCCTCTGGTCGCAGCGAAATCCTCGGCCGTATGAAGTCCGCCCAATGCATTGAGCCGACTCACCATATCGTCGGCGACAGCGCCTTCGTAGAAACCGGACCGGCCATGTTTGGCGATGATGCGCAAGGTCTCCGCCAGTTCCGGCTGCCGGTGGACGTCGCCAGCCCTCGGCGCCTTGCCGCCGTGCAGGAAGATGCGCGTGGCGTGCTCGTCGGCCGACAGATCGGTTTCCGGTTCGGCCCAGTCGAAGGCGACGCGGTCGTGCACGACATAGCCGTTCTCGGCATAGTGGATGGCCGGCGCCAGCACCTCGGCAAGGCCCTTGCGGCCATGGTCTTCGAGCAGGCGGCTCCAGGCATCGACGGCACCCGGCACGGTGACCGCATGCGGACCTTGCAGCGGGATGCGGTCGAAGCCTTTTTCGCGGTACCAGTCGACTGTCGCCCTGGCAGGCGCCCGGCCGGACCCGTTGAAGGCCAGCATATTGCCTTGCCCTCCGGGAGAATAGAGCACGAAGCAGTCGCCGCCGATGCCGGTCGATTGCGGCTCGACCACGCCCTGCACGGCGGCGGCGCAGACGGCGGCATCCATGGCATTGCCGCCGGACCGCAGCATGTCGATGGCGGCAAGGGTTGCAAGCGGATGCGAGGTCGCGGCAATCGCCTCGGTGGCACGAACCGGCGAGCGGCCGGGAAGCTGGAAATCACGCATTCTGTCTGGATATCCCATGGTCACTTCTGCGAATTGGTCTGGTGAAATCAATGGCGCCTGCCGAAGATCTGCGCAACCGACAACAGCACGACCGACAGCACGATCAGGCAGGTCGAGATGGCGGCGATCGTCGGGTCGATCTGGTCGCGCAGCGCATTGAACATGCGGCGCGTCAATGTCGTGGTCTCGCCGCCCGATATGAACAGCGAAACCACCACCTCGTCGAAGGAGGTGATGAAGGCAAACAGCGCGCCCGAGACGATCGAGAAGCGGATCTGCGGCATCGTCACCTGCCAGAAGGCGGCGACGCGGCCGGCGCCAAGGCTGCGCGCCACCCGCTCCTGGTTCATGTCGTAGGAGCGCAGTCCCGACAGCACCGTCAGCACCACCAGCGGCAGCGCCTGCACCGTGTGCGCGATGACCAGGCCGGTCAGCGTGTTGTTGAGCCCGATGCGCGCATAGAGGAAGAAGGTGCCGATGCCGATCAGGATCACCGGCACGATCAGCGACGCCGTCAGCAGCGCGTTGATGGTGCCGTTGAAGCGCAGCGTGCCCCGGTTGATGGCATAGGCGGCCGCGGTGCCGAGCGGCGTCGCCACCAGCACTGTCATGATAGCCACCTTGACCGAGACGATCGTGGCATCGCGCCATTCCAGCGACCCGAAATAGGTCTGGTACCAACGCAGCGACCATTGCTGCGGCGGGAATTGCAGCAGCGTCGAATCCGAAAACGACATGATGACGATGATGATCGACGGCGCGATCAGGAACAGAAGCACGAGGCCGCCGAGGCAATAGAGCCACAGCCGTTGCCGGTGCGAGATAGGCAGGCCGACATCCTCGCTCATCGCGAACTCCACACACCTGTGGCGCGCGCGCCGAGCAGCCACTGGAACAGGCCGAGAAGCGCCAGCGTGACCACCAGCAGCACCACGCCGAGTGCTGCACCCGCGCCCCAGTTGGAATAGAGGCTGGTGGTCTGTTCCATGCGCATCGCCCACATGATGACCTTGCCGCCGCCCATCAGCGCAGGCGTGACGAAGAAGCCCAGGCACAGCACGAAGACGATGACCACGCCCGAGGCGAGGCCGGGCAGCGACAGCGGAAAGAAGATCTGCCGGAAGGTGGCGGCCGGGCCGGCGCCGAGGTTCATGCCGGCGCGCAGGCAGTCGGTGTCGATTGTCTTCATCGAGGCGTAAAGCGGCAGCACCAGGAACGGCAGCAGGATATGCGTCATGCCGATGACGACGCCCGAAAAATTGTTGGCGAGCGATAGCGGCTGGCTGATCACACCGAGGTCGATCAGCCAGCTGTTGATCAGGCCCTTGCGCTGCAGGATCACCAGCCAGGCATAGGTGCGCACCAGGACCGATGTCCAGAACGGCAGGATGACGAAGATCAGGCAGATCGACGCCGCGCGGCGCGGTAGTTGCGACAGCATGTAGGCCAGGGGATAGCCGAGCAGCACGCAGGCGCCGGTGACGATGAAGGCGACCTTGAAGGTGGTGACAAAGGTCTTGATGTAGGAGGCCTGCTCGAAGAATCGCGCATAATTGGCGGCGCTGAAGCCGCCCGCTTCGTCGAACAGCGACAGCCAGAACAGCCAGCCGATGGGCACGATGATGATGGCGAAGACCAGCAACAGGCTCGGCGACAGCAGCGCCAGCAGCCGCAACGACTCGCGCCGCGCGTCCGTGCGCAGCGCCTGCGTGTTCAAATCCGGGCCCGCGCGGCCGGCATTCTCCTGCATGACGGCGGTCTGCGCGCTCATCAGTCTGCCGCTACCAGGATTGTGTCCTGCGCATCGAGACCGAACGAGACTGGCTGGCCGGGCGCCGGCATTTTCGCCAGCACATCGCTGCGGCAATAGTCGCGCAAAGTCAGCTGCCGGCCGTCGCGCAGCACGGCATAGCAGACGAAGCTGTCGCCCTGATAGATGATGTCACTGAGCGTCGCGTTGAGCACGTTGACGCCGCTTGTCGGTTCGGCGGTTGCCAAGAGCCGCAGCTTTTCCGGCCGCACCACCATCAGGTACTGGCCTGCCGCCGGCGTCGCCGCCGCCGTATTGATTCTTCGGTCCTCGTACCAGACGGAGCCGTTGCGGCACTCGACCGGAATGAAATTCGATTCGCCGATGAAGCCTGCTACAAATTGCGTTTGCGGCCTGGCGTAGAGGCTTTCGGGCTTGTCGAGCTGTTCGATGCGTCCGCCGTTCATGACAGCAATGCGGTCCGACATGGTGATGGCTTCGCGCTGGTCGTGCGTGACATAGACGGTGGTCATGCCGAGCCGCCGATGCAGGGCGCGCAGCTCGATCTGCATGTGCTCGCGCAGGCCCTTGTCGAGCGCCGACAAGGGTTCGTCCATAAGCACGATGCGCGGCTCGAAGACGATGGCGCGCGCCAGCGCCACGCGCTGGCGCTGGCCGCCGGAGAGCTGGTCGACCCGGCGCTCGCCCAGTCCCTGCAATTTCACCAGATCGAGTGCCTTCTCGACACGCTCGGCCGTCTCGGCGGCGGCGACGCCGCGTTGCTTCAGCGGAAAGGCGATGTTGTGAAAGACGTTCATATGCGGAAACAGCGCGTAGTTCTGGAACACCATGCCGATGTTGCGCTTGTGCGGCGGCGTGGTGATGATCTCGTCGCCGCCGACCCTGATCGAGCCGGCATTGGCCCGCACGAAACCGGCCAGGATCATCAGCAGCGTCGTCTTGCCGGAACCGGAAGGCCCCAGCAGCGTCAGGAATTCACCAGCCTCGACATCGAGGTTGAGGTCGCGCAGCACAGGCACGCTGCCAAATCGTTTCTCGATCCCGCGCATGCCGATCGGCAACGCGGATGGCGCAATGGACACGATTTTTCTCTCCCAGGGGCTGAGGCGGCGAAAGCAGGGCGAGGCGTCGCCCTGCCGTGGTTTGGATTGCGGCCGCAGCCTATTGCTGGATCAGATTGTTGAACTTTTCCGTCGCCTCGACCAGGTTGTCGCGCCAGAATTCTGCATCCTGCAACACCTGCTTCTTGACGTTTTCGGGCGCCGAATTGATGTCCTTGATCCTGTCCTGCGGGATCTTGCCGGTCTCGAAAGCCTTCTCGTTGACCGGGCCATTGTCGACATAGAGCGGCAGATTGGCCTGCAATTGCGGGCTGACGAACATCGCCAGCGCCTTCATGGCCGCCTCCTTGTTCTTGGCGCCCTTGGGGATGACCATGCAGTCGGCGGTCAGCACGCCCTGATCGAAGGAAAAGCTGATCGGCGCGCCTTCCTTTTTCAAGGTGCCGGCGCGGCCGTTCCAGATGCTCGCCATGTCGACTTCGCCGTCCTTAACCAGCTGCATGGCCTGGGCGCCGGAGGTCCACCAAGCGTCGACATTGCCGCGGATCTTGTCGACGGACTTCAACGCGCCGTCGATATCGACCGGATAGACCTTGTCGATCGGAATGCCCTCGGCCAGTGCGGCAACGCTCAGCGTTTCCGTCGCCTGGCTGCCGCTCAGCGCGCGCCGTCCCGGAAACTTTTCCACGTTCCAGAAATCGGCCCAGGTCTTCGGGCCTTTGTCGCCGAATACGTCGGTCCGGTAGATCAGCACGACGGATGTGTAGGAAATGCCGACCCAGTCGTCGTGGACAAGCTTCGGGTTGATGCCGCTCTTGTCGATGATGCCGTAGTCGAGCTTTTCGAACAGCCCTTCCTTCGAGCCGCGCGCACATTCGTCGGCGCCAAGTTCGGTGA
>NZ_RZTF01000005.1:5905-6336 GCF_004023175.1 Mesorhizobium sp. M7A.F.Ca.MR.362.00.0.0 | reverse complement strand
GTTCGGTGATGTCCCACTTCACCGCATTGCCGGTCACCTGCAGCCGGACGTCGTCGAGGCCGTTGGTGGTGTCTTCCTTGATGGTGATGCCGAGCGCGTCGGCGGTCGGCTTGAAAAACGCCTTGGTCTGCGCCTCCTGGTAGGTGCCGCCCCATGAGGCGACGGTGATGGTGTCGCCCGCCATGGCGGGGGCTGCGAACGAAGCCATGAGGCCCGCCATCGCAACGATGCTAACGTTTCTGTTCATTTTTCGGCTCTCCAACCGGTGTTCCCATTGTTTTTGATTTGGCATGCTATTTTGTATACAATTTTGAGTGTAGACTAGCGATCAATGTTGTCAACACCGCCGGCGCGCTCGAAATGTACGCTTCGTGCCGGACCAGGTTGGTGAGGGACGGCTTCGCCGGAGGCGTGGAAAATTGCGCCGACTG
>NZ_RZTF01000005.1:0-5895 GCF_004023175.1 Mesorhizobium sp. M7A.F.Ca.MR.362.00.0.0 | reverse complement strand
CGGCTACAGCTATGCGTGTTCCGGCTGAAAGGCCGGAGAAGTGGGAAGGGAAGCTTGGCCAAGGAAACCAAAAATACGCTGCGCGACTCGGTCTACTCCGCGCTGAAGGCGATGATCGTGACCGGCCAGATCCCGCCGGGCTCCCGCGTCACCGAAAACGACATCGCGGCGAAGCTGACGGTCAGCCGAACCCCGGTGCGCGAGGCTTTCAATCGCCTCGAGCGTGACGGGCTGGTCACCGGCCGGCCGCGCCAGGGCTATGTCGTCACCGAGTTCGACATCAACATGTTCCGCGAGGCCTTCGAGATCCGCGAACTGCTCGACGGCCATGCGACGGAACTTGCGGCAACGGCCGCGACGGCACAGGACAAGGCGCGGCTGCGCGCCATGTTGGCCGAATGCGAAACGCTGGCAGCCATTCCGGAACGCACGAACCGGGAAAAATTCCAGGAACTGGAAGTCGGCATCGACCTGCACCGCGTCATCGCCGAAATCAGCGGCAACGTCATGCTGCACAACATGCTGTGCGGCATTCTCGACAAGTGCCAGCACTATGTCTGGACCGAACTGTTGTGGCTGGACGAATGGAAGATCGCCCGCGACGAGCACGCCGAGATCGTCGATGCCATCTGCGCCGGCGACGCCGCCAGAGCCGGCACGCTGGCACGCGCCCATGTGCGCGGCTCGCGCGACAATGTGCTGCGCCTGCTGCAGGCCAAGTCGGATTATCGGAATTTTCTGGCGAAGGCGTCTTGATACAGGTGGCCTTCCTGGCATTCCGCATCGCTGCACAAGAGGGCAACAAATGGCGGTGTGATCGCCGGTTCTCACTTCACCTTTTGCCGAAACTTGGAATGGCAGCTTGAGCAATCCTGGAGGATAAGGTGCAGAAGATGCTCCGCCGGCAATCCGGCCGGATCCGCCTCCGTTGTCTTCAGCCGCTTGCCGAGCAGACTGCCCCCGTCCATTGACGTCATCGCGCCCATGCGCATGTCCCCGGTGATCCGGGCAGGCGCGGTTTCGGCCTTGGCTGCCAATGCATCGGCGAGTTCACCAATGTGACTGGCGAGCGCCTCGAACTCCGGCCGCGCCTGATCGATTTCCGCTTTGGCGCCCGACGGCGCGCCCAGCGTGCCCGCCGGGAATTCAGCCATCAGGGCGGGTCCGGTACGGGCGCTGAGCGCCTCCGCCGCCGCCTTGAAGCTGGCGGCGTCGTAGGCGCGCTTGCCGCCGAACATCTCGGCGATGGTTTTCGCTGCCGCCGCCATAGCCTTCATCGAGGCCTGGCGTGCGGCCACGATCTCATCACTGGAGGCGACCGCCTGCGGCGAGGAGAGGCTCAGCGAACCGGCCAGCGCCAGCACCACCGCTCCGAACGCGATGCCGAACTTCATGCCATGACATCGAGCACGCCCATCATGCCGAGCTGCTCGTGCTCGAGGATGTGGCAGTGATACATGCGCTGCCCCGGCCTATCCTGGCGCAGCAGGAGCCGCACCGTCTCGCCGCGGGCGACGTTCACCGTGTCCTTCCATGCGAGATAGGGCGGCTTGGACACCGCGCCGTCGCGCTCATGTTCGACGACCTGGAATTGCGTACCGTGGACGTGAAAGGGATGGTCCATGTCGGCCTCGTTGACTATCTCCCAGAGCTCGATCTCGCCGGCCCTGGCGACGAAGTCGACGCGTCCCATGTCGAAGGCCTTGCCGTTGATCAGGAAACCCATCTCCATGCCGGTGGGTTTCATCGCCATGGTCTCCGTTAAAACGAGCCGCCGGCTGAGGACAGGGTCAGCGAACGGTGCGATCGACCGCAGCCGCGCCGGCAGCTGCGGCACCGCCTCGGCTTCGCTCTCCGAGACATCGACCGTCAGCAGCGTCAGCCCCGCATCGGCCGGGCGGCCGGGACCCATCCAGCCACGGTCGTAGCCGAGCGTATCGAGGGTGATGGGGCCGGGCCTGTCGAAGGATGCGACCAACTCGAGGCGTTCGCCCGGGCTGAGCAGGATCTCGTCCGCCGCCACCGGCGCCGCGAGCAGCCCGCCATCCGTCCCGATGACTGTTATCGTCGCGCCGTCGAAGGCAAGCTTCAGGAACCGTGCGTTGGTGGCGTTGTAGAGGCGCAGGCGTCGCTTGGCGCCCTTTGCCACCGAGAGCCTGGGATTCTTCTGGCCGTTGACCAGCACGTGGTCGCCAACGCGGCCGTTCATCAGATCGCTCATGCTGTTGCTCGGAATCGAGCCATCGGCGGCAAGTCTGAGATCGGTGAACACCAGCACCGTGTCGCCATATTCGGCCGGGATGGGATCGGCCTTGGCCTTGACGACGAAGGCGCCGGCAAGACCCCGATAGACCTGCTCTGCCGTCTTGCCGTGCGGGTGCGGGTGGTACCAATAGGAGCCTGCGGAGCCTTCCGGCAGCTCGAAGGCATAAACGCGCTCGGTGCCCGCCGCAACCGGATCCATCGGACTGCCGTCCTGGTCGGCGGGCACCGGCATGCCGTGCCAGTGGATGGTGCTCACCTCGTTATCGATGCGGTTGGCAAATGTGATCTCGACGCGGTCGCCTTCGAAGGCCTCGATCAGCGGCCCCGGGCTGATGCCATTATAGGCGAGGATCGGTGTGTCGCGCCCCTCGGCGAACCTCGCAATGGCCGGTGCCGCCGTCAGCCTCGCCCTGAGCAGGCCCGGCCGGTCGGCTTCGTTGGCAAGCACCTGCAGGGCGCGCAACGCCTGGCCTTCGGGCAGGGTGACCGCGTCTTGCACCATCGCGGCCATGTCGTGCCCGGCATGGCCGCCCATGCCGGGCATCGACATATCGTCCATCTTCGTCTGCGCCAGCGCACGCGGGCTCGCCAGAACCGTCGCCAGGCTTGCCGTCAGAAATCCGCGTCGATGCATTTCTCCGCTCCTTGCTCTCGATGAAAGGCCCGCCGGAAGACCTCGCGTGACCCTAAGGGTTCCAGCAGCTGGAAGGTCAAGTGAGATCGAGCAGTCGACGGTGACGATAGAAGCTGCCCTGGCGCACGATGTAGTAAGAGCCCGGACCCGCTGTCCGATCATGAACACCGGTCGTTCCGGCGAAGCCGCAGAGTTCTCAGCCCTTGCGCTCCTGAAGGCTGTTGCCGCCGTCGACCACCAGCAGCGCGCCATTGACATAGCTGGCGCCTTCCGAGGCCAGGAATGCCACCGCGGCGGCCACTTCATCCGGCCGCCCTGCCCGCGCCGGCGGCGTATGCAGGGCGGCTTGCCGCTCCATTTCGCTCGACGAGCCCGTTTCGATCCAGCCGGGAGCGACGGCGTTGACGGTGATGCCGTTTTTCGCCACTTCGAGCGCCAGCGTGCGCGTCAGGCCGGCCATGCCGGCCTTGGCGGCGGAATAAGCGGCCGTGCCTTCGAAAGACACCAGCGGGCCGGTGACCGACGCCACATTGACGATGCGCCCGTAGCCCGCTTCGACCATCGCCGGCAGAAAGGCCTTCGTGACGAGGAATGCCGTCTTCAGGCTGACGTCGATCCCCTGGTCCCAGTCGGCCTCGGTCATGGCGAGAAACGCTTTGTCGACCGATGGCGATGCCAGCGAGCCCATGCCGGCATTGTTGACCAGGATGTCGACGGCGCCGACTTCAGCCCGCAGCCGCGCGACATCGGCTGCCATGGTGAGATCGGCGACCACGGCCTTGGCATCGATGCCTTCTGCACGGAGCCCAACGGCGCGATCGAGCACACGCGCACTGGCACCGGTGAGAAAAACGGCATGGCCGGCATAGCCGAGCTGCCGGGCAATGGCAAAGCCGATGCCGTCGGCCGCGCCGGCCCCGGTGATCAAAGCGCGTTTGATGCGGGTATGGGGAATGGTCAAATCGGGCTCCGCTGGTTTCCGCCTTGTCGCGGTCTTACCACGCAGATTGGACGACGGCGCTGCGAAGATTTGCTCTGCAGCATTTGGGCCGCTTTGCCGAGCTTCGTCCTGGTGACCCGCGTAGGCGCCGCCCGAATGCTTAGTCCATTGCGTGGCCGGTGTTGACCAGCCATCCTGCCACCGCCGTGCAGTCGCAGGCCGTCACTCGTTCCCGCCGTTCGGGTTGGAGCCCGCCATGACGCAAGTTGACACGCAACCGGACCTTATGCGCCCAATGTCATCCTCGATAGGTCACTTCCATGGCAGTCCTGCTGCGCTGAGGCGTGACCACAGGTTATTTCTAAACTCCGGACCGCGCGCTTGCTGCAATCGATCGACATACTCGCCGGTCAACCGGGGCGACTCGCGCGAGACGAACGACACGTCCTTCCGCGCAGACTCGAGATCGCCCATCCCCATGTATGATGCAGCCCGCAGGAGCCGTGCCCAGTGGTATTCAGGCAGGACCATCAGAAATCGATCAAACGAGGCAGTCGCGGCGTTATAGTTCTCCCCGGCGTATTCGGCATCGCCCCTGAACAGAAAGATCGGATTATAATTCGGACTGAGAAGGTCGGCCCGCGCGAAAGCTGCCTGTGCACCTTCGAGATCTCCGGCGTAAGTTAGCCCAATTCCCAGCCAGGTACGGCACTCTGCATCGTTCGGATTGAGTGCGATGGCCCGCCACAGGCAGCCAAGGCCCGTCTGCAAGTTTCCGAGATAAGTCTCGGCCAATCCGAGAGCACTGTGCAGAGATGCTTCCCGGTCATGGCCACAAAGTCCGGCCCGAGCCTCATCACCAGCCCGGCGAAAGGCCTCGATGGGTTCAATGGACCATCCGTTGAAGCAGGAGTGGAAATCGACCCAGGCAAGAGTCTCCCTTATCAATGCATGCTCTGGCTCGGCGGCGAGGAGCCTTTCACAGAGACGCCGCGCTACGACCATGCCTTTCGCCGTCGGCCGTTCGACGTGGTAAAACGCCTTCAGATAGAGCTTGTGGTGCTGAATTGCTTCCTCGAGGGCGGGCGGGCCTGCCGCGTGCTTCATCAACACCTGGAAGAGATTTCCGCTGATCACGCCTGTCAATTCGTCATGCGATGACGTCTGGGCGAGATCATATCTCGCGCTCCAGACCTCGACTTCCTCCTCGGCGTCCACGAGATGCGCGAAGGCGTGCATGGCTTTGTCTTGGCTATGGACCGCGACCTCCAGGACATAGTTGGCTCCCGTGGTCCTGGCGATTTCCTTGACAGTGAGATGCCGCTTCGCGAGCGCGAACATTGTGGCCGCTGCGACGATTCCGATCTGGGAGAAGCGTCCGAGCTCTGCGGTCAACGCGCGCGTCAATGCATCCGCATCGGTCCTTGTTTTGCCGAACTGACCCTTGACCGGCATCACCGCCAGCCGCGGTTTTTCGCTTTGATGGGGTGACAGCCCGCCTGGCCTGGCGCCGGAAGCGCCGGCAAAGTACGCCGCGAGCCCGATCTTGGTCCGCACCCCAAGTTTTCCGTAGATGGTCGCAAGGTGAGTGCGAACAGTGGCCGGAGCAATGAAAAGCGCCTTGCCGATCTCCCGATAGGTCAGGCCGGCGGCAAATTTTTCCGCGACCTCGCGCTCACGACCCGACAATGCGACAAGCGTTTGAGCTTTCGAAGCGCCGAGCACCATTGTGGACCCCCGTCCTTGGAAACCCCTCCGTAGCCGAAGAATGCTACAGAAGAATGCTACAAATGCACTAGGCCGAATACCGCATCTGCCCGATTCCGCCGCAGGCTCGCACGGCGCAAGCTTCCCCGACGGCAACAAACAATCGGCTAAGGGGGGTTCCATGCGTCCTGTATCCATAGTGCTGGCATGCACGGCCTTTGGCTATTCCGCCCAACCGTCACCTTCTTTCGCAAGCGGGTGCCGACAGTTGCTGGAATCAAACGTGAAAATCGCCAGCATGCATGCCTATGCCAGCATCTTGGCCAATGCTGCCCGCAACGGCTGGAAC
>NZ_RZTF01000059.1:20590-23554 GCF_004023175.1 Mesorhizobium sp. M7A.F.Ca.MR.362.00.0.0 | reverse complement strand
ATAGTCATCCCCTTCCACTCGCCCTCCCCCGACGAAGCCGACCGCCAGGGCGCGGAATTCACCGGATCTACGGTGACCACGCAGATGTTCTGGGATTCCGATCTCGGCAAGACGATCGAGACCGCGGCCTATTCGCTTTACCGGCGCAAGAACCCCGAACTGGAGAAGAAGATCGATGCCGTCATCGACATGTATGGCAAGCTGCAGCAGGAGGACGGCTATCTCTCGAGCTGGTATCAGCGCATCCAGCCCGGCAAGCGCTGGACCAATCTGCGCGACTGCCACGAGCTCTATTGCGCCGGCCACCTGATCGAGGGCGCGGTCGCCTATTACCAGGCGACGGGAAAACGCAAGCTGCTCGACATCATGTGCCGCTATGCCGACCATATCGCGTCGGTGCTCGGCCCCGAGCCCGGCAAGAAGAAGGGCTATTGCGGACATGAGGAGATCGAGCTGGCGCTGGTCAAGCTGGCGCGGGTGACCGGCGAGCGGAAATACATGGAGCTGGCCAGATACTTCATCGACCAGCGCGGGCAGCAGCCGCATTATTTCGACGAGGAGGCCCGCGCCCGCGGCGCCGACCCGAAGGCCTATCATTTCAAGACCTATGAATACAGCCAATCGCACATCCCGGTGCGAGAACAGCACAAGGTCGTCGGCCACGCGGTCAGAGCGATGTACCTCTATTCCGGCATGGCCGACATCGCGACCGAATATGGCGATGATACGCTGCGGTCGGCGCTCGACCTTCTGTGGGACGATCTCACCACCAAGAGCCTCTACATCACCGGCGGGCTCGGGCCATCGGCGCACAATGAGGGGTTCACCAGCGACTACGACCTGCCCAACGAGAGCGCCTATGCCGAGACCTGTGCAGCGGTCGGCCTGGTGTTCTGGGCCAGCCGCATGCTCGGCATGGGGCCGAACGCGCGCTACGCCGACATGATGGAACGCGCCCTCTACAACGGTTCGATCTCGGGCTTGTCGCTCGACGGCTCGCTGTTTTTCTACGAGAATCCATTGGAAAGCCGGGGCAAGCACAACAGGTGGAAATGGCACCGCTGCCCGTGCTGCCCACCCAATATCGGTCGCATGGTCGCCTCGATCGGCAGCTATTTCTACAGCCTGGCCGACGATGCGTTGGCCATCCACCTCTATGGCGACTCGACCGCCCGTTTCGACATATCGGGCGTCCCGGTCGGCGTGACGCAGACGAGCCGCTATCCCTGGGACGGCGCCGTCGAGATCGCGCTCGAACCGCAGGCGCCGGTCGAATTCACCTTGCACCTGCGCATTCCAGCCTGGAGCGCCAGTGCCCAGTTGAAGGTGAACGGCGAGGCCATCAAGCTGGCTGAGATCACCAGCGACGGCTACGCCGCGATCAAACGGACATGGACGAAGGGCGATGATGTCCGGCTCGATCTCGAAATGCCGATCGAGCGGCTTTATGCCAACCCGCAGGTGCGCCAGGATGCCGGCCGCGTCGCGCTGTCGCGCGGCCCGCTGATCTATTGCGTCGAGGCATCAGACAATGACAGCCAGCCGCATCGCCTGACGCTGCCGCGGACGGCCACCATCGAAGCGCAGCACCGGCCGGAACTTCTCGGCGGTGTGGTGACGCTGTCGACCGCGGCACTTGCCGATGCCGCCGACGGGTGGCAGGGCGGGCTCTACAGGCCCGAGCCGCCGGCCACGGCCGAGACACGCCTGACCGCCATTCCCTATTTCGCCTGGGACAACCGCGAGCCCGGCGAGATGCTGGTATGGCTCAGGGACGGGTGAGTTGTGATGTTAGCCCGATCTCTTCGGCCACCAGTTCCTGCAGCCGCCACAAATTGCGGTCGCGGATGCCGCAGGCTTCGAGGTGGCGGATCGTCTCGAAAAGATATTGCGCGCCCGAGCCCCAATGACCAACGGCTGTCACCAGCGTCGCCGCGATCGCCTGCTTGTCGAGCTTGCCGGCATAACGCGGATTGGCGGGATCGACGACGAAGCCAAGCGCGCGACATGGGCCGCCTTCGGTCCTGACCTGCAGCCAGCGCGGCACGTTGACGGCGGGCAGGATGGTCATTTCGCGGCGCAGGAGCGCTTCGAGGTTAGCCGCCACCGGTTCCGCGATCTCGAACACCATGCCCTGGCACTGGCCGCCGCGATCGAGCGCCATCATCAGGCCGGGCTGCTCGACCGTGCCGCGAAAACGCTGCACCGTGAAGCAGAACGAACGATGCCAGCCGCTGGCCACCGCGCGTTCTCCGCCCCTCACCTCGCCGGCGGGCTTCCATAATAGCGAGCCATAGGCAAATAGTTTCAGCGGCCCGGCCGGAGCGCCGGCCAGCACCTCGTCGCGGATGCGCGCATAGTCGGCATCGGTCATGTGAACCATGCCCGGCGTCGGCCCGGCATCCTCGACGACACGCATGGTGCGCGCGACCAACGCCTCGGTCAGCGCCATCGGCGTGTTGCGCGGGACCCTCGATGATGCGGTGGAAATGGCCTTGCTCATCTTCGCGCTCCCAGTCCTACCGCCATGTTGCCGAAGGCTGAAGGATTCTCAAGGGCCGTGCAGCCGAGATCGAGTGGCCGATGCCGCTCTTGCGTGATGCGTCTTGGAACGATGTTGCCGGCAAACTGTTCTGTTCCTTGCCGGAGGATGCCATGAACGACGCGTCGGCACAGCCCGTTGGTCCCGTCCTTTCATCGGCGGAGCGCGTCAACACGCTATCCCATTTCCATCGCGCCGAGATCGCTCGCATGGCGGGATGGCGCGACCGGCTCGACCTGACGACCAACTGGGCAATCACGGTGGTGGCGGCGCTGCTTTCGGTATCACTCTCGACGGCCAGTGCGCATCACGGCGTGCTGCTGTTCGCCATGCTGCTGATCCTGCTGCTGCTGTGGATCGAGGCGCGCCGCTATCGGTTCTTCGATTTCTATCGGGCGCGCGTACGCCAGTTCGAACGCCAC
>NZ_RZTF01000059.1:12818-20580 GCF_004023175.1 Mesorhizobium sp. M7A.F.Ca.MR.362.00.0.0 | reverse complement strand
CCACTATTTCGCGCAGATCTTTTCCCCACAGCCCGACTTCGCCTCGGACTGGCTGCTCATCGTCGGCGAAGGCCTGCGCGCGCCGAAATTCCTGCTGTCGCAGCGCGTCGCGCTAGCCCGTCGGCTGCGGCGGAATTACATCTACCTGTTCCTGATCCTCTGGCTGGCCTGGGTGCTCAAGATATCCACACCCAGCCTTCAAACCGTGGGCGTCAGGACCGGCTTTGCCGGCTCGCTTCGCCAAGCCGTGGACAGCGCCGCCCTTGGCCCCGTTCCCGGTGTGGCGATCGTGGTTGTTGTGGCCGCATTCTATGTCGGGTTGCTTGCCATCGTCTTTTTCACGGCCGATGACGACGGCGAACTGTCCTTTGGCGACGTGCATGTTTGACGTTGATGTCCGGCGACACGCCGCTGCAATGCAAACGACGGTCCGCGCGTTGACATGGTCGGTCCGCCGAAACGTTTGGGAGAACGGAACTGCGCGCCTAGATGCCGAAGAACTGCTTGCCAACCATGTAGCCCAGTGCCGCTACGACCAGCGGAAACAGTGCCGGCGCGGCTTTGCCTAGAAGGGAGACCTGCAGGTCCTTCGCCGGCGTATGACGTGCATTGCCGAGATTCTTGGTCATTGCTTGCCTCGGGTTCGAAAGACTCATTAGCAAATGCTGATTAACAGCATGGCCGCGTTAACGGCCTGATAGGAAATCAACTCTGATCAAATGCAAATTCTAATGATCGGCACATGGACGGCAAAGACGCGCTACCCTATTTCGCGCGTTCGAAGCATTGGCCGGGACGCGCGGCTGTTCGCGCCAATCGGCAAAACCGCGCCTGAACAACAAGATGGCTCAGGAATCCGATTTAGCAGGTGAACGCCAGCTCCAGAGCCGGTGCAGTTCGCCCGCCGCCTCGCCCGAGCTTCGTGTTGATAGGCGCGGCATCGAACGGCATGCCCGCGGAGAAGGCAGGCCGCATCCCGTCAAAAAATTCGCAAACCAATGTCGGACTTGTTACGCCTCGTTCGTCCTTGGGGTATCGAACAGGCATTTATGAAAGGATCCAGCATATGCCCGGCACCGTACGTTTGCACCGCGTTCTGACGACCAACCCGGAAAAGGTCTATCGCGCCTTCGTTGAAGCGGACGCGCTGGCCAAGTGGCTTCCGCCAAACGGCTTCACCTGCACGGTTCATAATTTCGAGGCAAAGGTCGGAGGCACGTTCAAGATGTCGTTCCGCAATTTCACCACGGGCGACAGCCATTCCTTCGGCGGCGAGTACCTCGAACTCGTCCCGGGCGAGCGCCTGCTCTACACCGACAGGTTCGACGATCCCAATCTGCCCGGCGAGATCCGGGTCACCGTGATCTTGAAAAAAGTGTCGGTCGGCACCGAAATCGACATCACCCAGGCCGGCATTCCGGACGTCGTTCCGGTCGAGGCCTGCTATCTCGGCTGGCAGGAGTCGCTCAGAAATCTGGCAAAGCTCGTCGAACCCGAAATCAATCAATAGGCTGGGGGGTGGCCGGGAGAACGGGTCGTTTCTGGCCTGCCGAAGCCTGAAACTTGGACTGTGGCGGGAACTGCCCTTTATCGCTAGCAATTCATCATCGACACCCCCTGTGACTGGGCGTGTCAATGAAGGATGCAGCGGAGGCTAAAAAAGGCATGACTCTGACCAACCGAGACATCGTCGAGTTAACGGCGTGGCGGCGCCAGCTGCACCAGGCCCCGGAAATCTCGAATGAAGAGGAGAAGACGGCAAGGGAGGTTGTCGCCTTCCTCGCCGATACGGGGCCGGACAAGGTGCTGGCACAACTCGGCGGGCACGGCGTCGCGGCCATATATGACAGCGGCAAAGCGGGGCCGACGGTGCTGTTCCGATCGGAACTCGATGCCTTGCCTATCGAAGAACTTTCAGGCGTACCGCATTCGTCGCGCGTGCCGGGCAAGTCGCATATGTGCGGCCATGACGGACACACCGCGATCCTGGCATCCCTCGGCCGTCAGTTGGGGCGCGAAAGGCCTGCAAGCGGCCGCGTCGTGCTGATGTTCCAGCCGGCGGAGGAAACCGGCAATGGCGCGGCAGGCGTCGTCGCCGATCCGCGCTTCGGCGAGATCGCGCCGGATTTCGCTTTCTCATTGCACAACCTGCCCGGCGTGCCATTTGGCGAGGTGCGGCTCAAAGCCGGCGTGGTCAACTGTGCTTCACGCGGCATGCGCATCGTGCTGGAGGGCAAGACCGCCCATTCGTCCATGCCGGAGACCGGCATTTCGCCGATGCTGGCGGTCAGTGAGCTGATGCCGGCGCTGCCGGCGCTCGGGCGCGGGACCTTCGCCGACGACGGCTTCTCCATGCTGACGGTCACCCATGCCGCGATGGGCGAAGCCGTGTTCGGCATCTCGCCGGCTCACGCCGAGGTGTGGGCCACGCTGCGCACCCGGCGTGACGAGCGCATGGCAAACCTGTGCGCTGCTGCCGAAGCACTGGTTGCCAGGATCGCGGGCGAGCATCGCCTTTCCGTCCGCTGGGACTATCACGAGATCTTCGTCGCCAGCGTCAACGCGCCGGACGCGGTGGAGCATCTGCGGCGCGCACTTGATGAAGAGGGCGTCGCGCACGGCGAAGAAGCCCTGCCGATGCGCGCCTCTGAAGATTTCGGCCTGTTCGGCCACAGTGCCAAGTCGGCGATGTTCTTCCTCGGTGCAGGCGAGCGGCACCCTGCCTTGCACAATCCCGACTATGACTTTCCCGACGACCTGATCCCGATCGGGTCAAGGATCTTCATGCGCACGGCACGTAATTTGCTGGGCTGACCTCCGCCGACCCCAACACCGAAAGGAACACGCAATGCCAACGATGCCAAAGAACACGATTTGCCTCTGGTTCGACAAGGACGCCGAGGCTGCGGCTCGCTTCTACGCGGAGACCTTTCCCGACACCAGGGTGGGCGCCGTTCACCGTGCGCCGAGCGACTTTCCGTCCGGCAAGAAAGGCGACGTGTTGACGGTCGAATTTACCGTTGCCGGCATTCCCTGCATCGGATTGAACGGCGGCTCCACATTCAAGCAGAGCGAGGCCTTCTCGTTCCAGATCGCCACCGACGATCAGCAGGAAACCGACCGCTACTGGAACGCCATCGTCGGCAATGGCGGCCAGGAGAGCGCGTGCGGCTGGTGCAAGGACAAATGGGGCGTGTCCTGGCAAATCACGCCGCGCACGTTGACCGAGGCCATGGCGGCCGGCGGCGAGGAAGCCAAACGCGCCTTTGATGCAATGATGGAGATGACGAAGATCGACGTCGCGGCGATCGATGCAGCCCGGCGCGGCTGACCTCGATCGCAGCTGAGTTGCTATCGGACCTTGATGACGACCTTGCCCTTGGCGCGTCCTGTTTCGACATAGGCCAGCGCCTCGTTGGTCGCCTCGAAGGGAAAGACCCGATCGACGACCGGGCGGATCGCGCCGGCTTCGAGGAGCGATGCGATCTTGCTCAACTGCTCGCCCTGCGCCCACATGAAGAGAAACGAGAACGTCACGCCACGGCGCTTGGCTCTCGCTCGAATACCGCGGCTCAGCAGGCGAAGCACCAGCCTCAGCACCATGTTCAGTCCCTTTTCCCTGGCGAAGTCCGGATCCGGTGGGCCGGAGATGGAGATGAGCTTGCCGCCCGGTTTCAGCACATTCAGTGACTTTTCAAGTGTCTTGGCGTCCTGGCTGTTCAAGACGACGTCGTAGCCCGACAGGACTTTTTCGAAATCGTCTTTCCTGTAGTCGACGACGACATCGGCGCCGAGCCCCTTGACCAGACCGGCACTCGCCGCGCTGGCGGTGGTCGCAACGGTCGCGCCGAGATGCTTTGCCAGTTGGATGGCGAATGTCCCCACGCCGCCGGATCCGGCTTGAATGAAGACCTTCTGTCCCCTCTTCAGGCTGGCCCTTTCGATGAGCACCTGCCAGGCGGTCAGGCCGACCAGCGGGATCGAGGCCGCCTCTTCCATGCTGAGGTTCCCGGGCTTCAGGGCCACGTCGGCTTCATCCATGGCTATGAACTCGGCGAACGTCCCGATCCGGCCATCGCGCGGCCGCGCATAGACGTCGTCGCCGAGTTTGAACTTGCGGACTTTCGATCCCACGCGGACAACCCTCCCGGCCACGTCGTGACCCAGGATGAACGGCCGGCGATAGGGCAGGATCAGCTTGAACTCTCCGGTTTTGACCTTGGAATCGAGCAGGTTCACCGCCGCGGCGTGGACCTCGACCAGGACATCACTGTCCCCGAGTTTCGGCTCCGGCATTTCGGCCAGCCGCAGCGTGCCGTTCTTGCTGTATTTGTCGACGACGAATGCCTTCATGGCAGTGACTTTCTGAGAGATTGTTGATGTTCGGGACGAAAGCCGCCCGGTGAGAGGTGTCAGGCCTCGAGAAAGGCCAATGCTTTCGGAACGAAATTCGCGTGGTTCTGGAACACCCCGCCATGGCCGGCATCCGCATAGATCACCAATTGCGCCCCCGGAATGCGGCGGGCGAGATCGTGGGTATTGACGCTCGGCACCATCCTGTCGTGATCGCCATTTGCGATCAGCGCAGGGACGCGGATGGCGCTCAAATCTTGCGGCGCCTGTAGTCCATAAGCCTTCACCGCCCGGAGTTGCGCGCCGAACGCGCTAAGCGATATCGGCCTGTCGCGGTCAGCCTTCCGCTCTGTCAGCCGCTGCAGGAACGCCTTCGCGGCGCGGCGCCCGTTCACCGTTCTGGTGAAAAACAGATAGTATTTCGGATCCCGAAAAGTCAGCGCACCCTTGATCATGTCCACGATCGTCAGTGGCGTCATCTTGTCGATGCCTTGGCCGCCGGCCGGCCCGGTGCCGGCCAGGATGAGCTTGCGCACAAGCCCGGGCTCGGTCAGCACGATCTCCTGCGCCACGAAGCCGCCGAGTGAGAAACCGAAGAGATCGACTTGATCGAACCCCAGCGCCCGGACAAAGGCGACCGCATCCCGTGCCATCTCGGCGATGCGTGACGGCGTTTTGCCGCCTGAAGCACCAACGCCCCTGTTGTCGAAGGCAATCACCCACCGGGTCGCGGCGAGGCCATCGACGATGCGTGGATCGAAATTGTCCAGTTGAGCGCCGAGATGGTTCAGCAGGATTACCGGCACGCCCGTCCTTGGTCCGAGCTGCCGATAGACGAATGCCGTGCCGCCGACATCGGCGGAGTGCGTTGGCGTGTCTTGGAACGATGCCCGTAAGTGGGGCGACCGCTTGAACCCATGTGTCATGCTTGGCACCTCCGCCTTGCGGGGGCTGGCCAATCGTGTTGTCGTTGCCAGTCGCATGTGCGTAAAATCCTCTGCTCGCTGTTGTTCAAACCGGCAGGCGGAACTGTTTGCGCAGGCTCTTGTCGAATATCCCCGCGGGAGCAAAGCGACGCAGCAGGCTGACTTGGTGCGCTGCCCTGCCGGCGGTGTAGCGCCGTTGCGGACGGGCATCGGTCGCTGCTTTGACGACCACCTGCGCCACCATTTCCGGCCGATCGGCTACGGGCATCACATCGCGAAGCAGCGCTTCCAGCGTAGCTCGAGCCTGATCGTATTCCTGCAACGGCGAATCCGGTTGGATCCCGTTCTGGTCGAAGACAGTGCGAACGAATGCCGGCTCGATCACCGAGACGCGGATATTGAAGGCACGAACCTCGTGGTCGAGCGATTCCGAATAGCCCTCGAGCGCGTGCTTGACCGCCGAATAATGCGCTGAATACGGCGCCGGCACCAGTCCCAGCACAGAGCCGATATTGACGATGCGCCCCTCGCCACGCCGCCGCATCGACGGCAGCACCGCATTGGTCATGCGGATGACGCCGAACAGATTGACGTCGAACAAGGCCTGCACCTGTGCAATCGAGAATTCCTCGGCGCCTCCAAGCTGGCCGACGCCGGCATTGTTGACCAAGAGGTCGATCCGGCCGGTCTGCGACAGCACCGTCGAAACGAGTGCGGCAACGGCCTCACCGTCGGTCACGTCGCAAACCAGCATGGTCACCCCGTCCGGGCCGTTGTCGGCCTTGCGCCGGCTGGTTCCGAAGACCGTGAACCCCGCCTTTGCCAGAGCCTCGGCACTGGCGCGGCCAATGCCCGAAGAGGCTCCCGTCACAACAGCGGTTTTTTCGGAATTCGCATTCATTTCGTGCTCCAAAATCATGAGGGCTAGCTTTTTTGCGCCCGTTGAATTACAGTCGTAATATCAGATTACACTCATAATGCAATAGCAGAAAGGAATAGCAGCCATGCGCTACGAAAAGGGCCGGAAGGACGCCTCGCGCGGACGGATCCTGGAGGTCGCTGCGGAACGCTTTCGCGGCGACGGCATCGCCGCGTCCGGACTGGCGACCATCATGAGCGACGCCGGGCTGACGAACGGCGCCTTCTATCCGCACTTTCAATCCAAGGCGCAGCTTGTCCGCGAAAGCGTGGCGGCGGCGATGGAGCTTCAGGCGCAGCAATTGGCGGAAGCATTGGCTTCGGGCGTGGAGATGGCCATCGGCACGTATCTGTCGGCCGAGCACCGGGACAATCCCGGAAAGGGCTGCGCGTCAGCCGCGCTGCTGCCGGAGCTCGCCCGTCAGCCGCCTGAGACGCGTGAAGCCTATACAGACCACCTGCTGGCTTTGGTGCGCCAGTTGGCCCAAGCGCTACCGCAGGCCAAGGATCCGGAGGGCGTGGCGCTGGCTGTCTTCGCAACGCTCCTCGGCACGCTGCAAATGGCCCGCGCCGTGGGCGGAACGAAATTGTCCGATCGCATCCTCTCGGTGGGGAAAGATGCGGCGAAGACGCTGATCGAGCAGCGTTAGCGCTCCAGGAAGCTGACAGTGAGGAACATGCCGGGTGCTGACGATAGCCGATCCGTCAGATCTTCCGGCTGGCCAGCAGCCTTGTCAGCCAGTCGGGATTCATTTCCGGAACAGAGGACAAAAGCCGTTCGGTATAGGCCGCGTGCGGTGGCGTGAGAACTTCGCTCTTCAATCCCTGCTCGACGACTTTGCCGCGGTGCATGACGACGATTTCGTCGGCTATCGCGCGCACGGTAGCAATGTCATGGGTAATGAAGATGTAGCTCATTCCGAGTTCACGTTGGAGACGTATGAGAAGCTTGAGAATTTCCTCTTGGACGATCTGGTCGAGCGCGGACGTGATCTCGTCGCAGATGATAAGCTCCGGATCGGCAGCCAACGCCCGGGCAATGCAGACGCGCTGTTTTTGGCCACCCGACAGCTCGCCAGGCAGGCGTTCCAGAAAATCTTCGCTCATCTCGACCATGTGCATAAGTTCGCCGATCCGGCGATCCCTCCGCGCGCCCTTGAGGCCGAGGTAGAATTCGAGCGGCCGAGCTATGACTTCTTCGACCGTTTGGCGCGGATTCAGGGCGTTGTCGGGCATTTGATAAATCATCTGGATGCGGCGCAGGACCTCCTTCGGCCGCGTCTTCAGGCCCGTGGAAAGAAGCTGGCCGGCAAAAGAAATCGAACCTGAAATTGGCGGCAAAAGGCCGGTGACGACTCGAGCGAGCGTCGATTTCCCCGAACCGGATTCGCCGACCACAGCCACGGTTCGTCCGCGCGGAACCTTGATGGAGACATCCTGGAGCACCTTGACCTTTCCTGCATAGGCCGCGGTAACGTTGTCTATCGTCAGCAGATACTCATCGGCTGGAACTTCGGGCTTGGCGAGCTTGCGTACGGCCCAGAGCGTTTTTGTATATTCCTGGC
>NZ_RZTF01000059.1:2523-12808 GCF_004023175.1 Mesorhizobium sp. M7A.F.Ca.MR.362.00.0.0 | reverse complement strand
ATTCCTGGCTGGGCGAGGCCAGCATCTGGCGTGTATCAGCCTCCTCCACGGTACGTCCGTGGCGCAGAACCATGATACGATCCGCCATTTGCGCCACCACCGCCAGGTCATGCGTCACGTAGATTGCAGCGGTGCTGAATTCCTCCACGATGTTGCGAATGGAAGCTAGAACTTCAACCTGCGTGGTCACGTCGAGCGCCGTTGTTGGCTCGTCGAATATTATGAGGTCCGGACGACAAGCCATTGCCATCGCTGTCATTGCCCGTTGCAACTGCCCGCCGGAGACCTGATGAGGATAACGAAAGCCTATGGTCTCCGGTTCTGGGAGTTGAAGGCGTCGATAAAGATCGACGGCGCTCCGGTTCGCCTCTTCCCGGCCGGCAAGTCCATGCGCCACCGCGGTTTCGACGGTTTGTTCCAAGAGCCGATGTGCCGGATTGAAAGAGGCAGCCGCGCTTTGCGCGACATAGGCAATGCGGGAGCCCCTGAGGCGACGGCGCCCTTTTTCACTGACTGCCAGAAGATCAATCCCGTCGAACAGGACCGAGCCTTGCGTGATCCGGCAGCCCGGCTTGGCATAACCCATTGCGGCAAGGCCAATGGTAGACTTGCCGGCGCCTGACTCTCCGATCAGCCCAAGAACCTGGCCCCGCTTCAGCGTCAGATCGACCCCGTGGACAATGGGATGCCACCGCTCATCCGAGAACCCCTCCACATGCAGATTGCGGATTTGAAGCAGATCCTTTCCTTTTTCGCGTGGGCCTGGGCCGCTACTTTTCATCCCGCAACCCGCTTGTTGCTTGCAGGAACCAGTCCACCACGAAATTCACGGACACGGTAAGGAGAGCAATCGCGCCGGCCGGAAGTAGCGGGGTGACATCGCCATAGGTGATCAGGGTCGCGTTCTCGCGCACCATTGATCCCCAATCGGCCGTCGGCGGCTGAATACCGACGCCGAGAAACGACAGCGCCGCGACTGTCAGGAACACGAAGCAGAATCGCAAGCCGAACTCGGCGACCAGTGGCGGCATGACATTGGGAAGGATTTCCTTGGCGATGATCCATTTCGGTCCCTCGCCGCGTAATCGTGCCACCTCGACATATTCCATCACCGCCACGTTAAGCCCGACGGCGCGAGAAAGCCGAAAGACCCGGGTGGAATCCAGAAGCGCAATGATGACAATCAGGCTCGTGATCGACGAGCCGAAGATCGTCAGCAGCACCAGCGCGAAGATCAGACTCGGGATTGACATCAGCACGTCCACTGCACGCGACAAGATCTGGTCGAGCCACCCCCTGTACAATGCGGCAAGAAGGCCGAGCGAGACGCCGACCGCGAAGGACAGCAACGTGGTGGCGACCGCGATAGCGATGGTGTTGCGCGCACCGTAGATCAAGCGGGTGAGCATGTCGCGGCCGAGCTGATCGGTTCCCAATTTGAACTCCTGGCTCCACGGCGCGAAGGCTTCGCTAAAAACCTGCGTCTCGCCATATGGGGCTATCCAGTGCGCGAAGACCGCAACAAAGACGTAGCCGAGGATCACGACGATGCCGAACCATGCGCTGAACGGTGCCTTCTTCAGCGCAGTTTTCGCCCGGGTGGCACGCGAGCGCCTCAGCCTTTGAACCGCCGCGACAGATTCGGATCTGGTCATCGCGGGTGCAAGAGCCTGGGATTGGTGGCGATGGAAATAATGTCGGCTAGCAGGTTGAGAAGGATGTAAGTCGCGGCGAAAATCAGGGCGCAGGCCTGGACAACCGGAACATCCCTGGATTTCACCGCGTCAACCATCAGCTGGCCGATGCCGGGGTAGACGAAAACGACCTCGACCACGACCACTCCGACGATGAGATACGCCAGGTTGAACGCCACCACAGTGACGATCGGAGCCCAGGCATTGGGCAGGGCATGCCTCAGCACGATCACCATCGGGGACATTCCCTTGAGGCGCGCCATATCGATGTAGGGGCTTGCCAGCATGTTGATGATGGCCGCTCGGGTCATGCGCATCATGTGGGCCACGATTACGAGCGTAAGGGTGATTGCCGGCAGGGCGACTTTCCAGAGATGCTCCCAAAATGGCGTCTGATCGTTCACATTCGACAATGTCGGAAATTTGGGAACCGCATTGAGCGCCCAGTTCAGCAAGACAGTGAGCCAATGAGGCAGCGTTTGAGCGAAATCGGATCCGATGAACGTGTCGCGCGAGATCACCAGGTAGGCGAGCATATAGGCGACGAAAAATTCCGGGAATGAAATGGTTGTCAGTGTCGCGACATTCACCAGCCGGTCGAACCAGCCGTTGCGGTACAGCGCAGCCAGAATGCCAAGCCCCAAGGCCAGAGGAACAGCTATCAGCGCAGTCACCGCTGCAAGGAACATCGTGTTGTAGAGGCGTGGTGCGATGATCTCGGCCACGGTACGCCGATATCCGGTGCGGCTCGCAAACGAAGAGCCGAAATCGCCATGGAGCATCTGGGCGACCCAAACGAAGTAGCGCTCGACAGGCGGGCGATCGATGCCGATTTCCCGCTGGAACGCGGCGACCGTTTCGGGCGTCGCCGATTGCCCGAGCGTGGCCTTGGCGAAGTCGCCTGGAAGCATCGCGATCGCAGAGAAGATAATGATGGACACGATGAACAAAGTGACCAGGCCGAGGCCAAGGCGCTGCAGGACCGTTCTTGCGACGGGGTTCATGTGCGTGGCGTTTCCCTTTGGGCGGCAGCCCTGCACTCGGAGCCAGCTGACCGGAGCCTCAAAACCATCGCGGCTCCGGCCCGCCATCTCATGCCGTGGCGATCCACCAGCGTTCGGCCATTTTCAGTCCATCGTTCTCCCAGTTGGGCGCCACATCACCGTGTGCGAGCTTTTTGGATTGGGCGCTGACGAAATTGTTGAAGACCAGCACGATGCTGCCGCCGTCATCGTGGGTTAACTGCTGCATCTCGGCATACATCGCCGCTCGCTTGGCCTCGTCCGTCTCGGCGCGCGCCTGGACAAGCAGTTCGTTGAAATGGGGATTTTTCCAGAAGGACTCATTCCAACTGGAGTCGGCGGCGAAGGCTTGCGTGAACATCCAGTCGGCCGTCGCCCGACCGCTCCAATAGGAAGCGCACCAAGGCTTCTTCAGCCAGACATTGTCCCAATAAGCGTCCTCGGCCTCACGCACGACATTGACGTCGATGCCGCATTGGGCTGCCGTTTCGCGAATGAGCGAAGCCGCGTCCACGGCGCCGGCAAAAGCGGCATCGGCGACCGAGAGATCCACCTTCAGGTTCTCCATTCCGGCCTTTTTCAGGTAATGCTTGGCTTTTTCCGGATCGAAGCTGTGTTGCGGTTGCGGATCCTTGGCGAATTTGATGGCCGGCGCGATCGGGTTGTCGTTGGCCACAGTGGCGTGGCCAAGAAAGATCTTGTCGACGATTTCTTGGCGATTGATCGCCCATTTCAATGCCATTCGCACGTCTGGATTATCAAATGGCGCCATCGTGACATTCATCGGCAAGGTATAGTGCCCATAACCAGTGACTTCGACGATCTCCACCCTGGGATTGCGTTTCAACATGCCGAGGGTCTTCAGGTCGGCGCGGCCGATATAGTCCACCTCCCCCGTCGACAGCGCCGCCATGCGAGCGGCAAGATCCGTGATGGCGATGAACTCCACCTCATCGAGATAGGGCTTGCCGTTCTTGAAGTAGTTTGGATTGCGCTTGAGCTTGGCCGAAACGCCGGGCTGGAAATTCTCGACGACGAAAGCACCGGTGCGAACGCCTGAAGCCCAATCCGCCTTGCCGTCCTTGGCCGGCATGATGACCAGATGGTAGTCACTCATAATGTAAGGGAAATCGGCGTTGCCGCTCTTGAGCGTGAAAACCACCGTTTCCGGGCCATCCGCCTTGATGTCGGCGACGGAGTCCAACAGCGATTTCGCCGCCGATTTGGTGTCCTTGCCCATGTGATATTGCAAGGAGGTCACGACGTCATCCGCCGTCACGGTCTTGCCGTTGTGAAAGGTTGCGCCTTTGCGCAGCTTGAAGGCCCAGGTTTTGGCTCCATCCGAAGTTTCAAAGCTCTCGGCGAGGTCCGGTTGGACATTGCCTTTGGCGTCGACCTCAGTGAGGCTGTTGGACAGCGAGCCCGAAAATGCGGTTTGTGTGAACGTGTCGGGGTAGCCGGCCGGATCGATGGAATCCGTCGTCGCGCCATGAGCCATGCCGAGCTTGGCGAAGCCGCCCTGCATTGGTTCGGCCCGCGCCGTGCTCACGAACAGCCGGTCGGCGGCGGCAACCGTCAGGCCCGCGGCCAGCCCAAGATGAATGAAGTCGCGGCGGGAAACCTTGCCGCCTCCGATCAGGCTTTGCGCGATACCAAGCTTGTATTCAGATTCTGACATTTGACTCTCCCATTGCGGAATTCCCCGCGTTATTTCTCGTCAAGCACCGGCGAACAAATCTGCTTATCGGCTCCCGCCACCTTTCTTCGAATTTTTCCAATCCCAATCGGCTTGCGCCAATCAGGCCGTCACGTAGATGCCGCCGGCTTCGACGGTGACTGGAAATGTGCGCGCGCGAACGGACGGATCGACCAAGGCCGCGCCTGACTTGATGTCGAACTCCCAGCCGTGCCAGGCGCATCGAACGATCTCGTTTTCGCGATGATAGATGAATTGCGCCTGTTCAACGGGCGCGGTTGTGCCGCATTGCGGCCCCTCGCAAAGCGGAGCGCCGCGGTGCGGGCAGACATTCAGCAGCGCGTGGAATGAATCTCCGATGCGGAAAATCCCGACCGAAAGGCTGCGGATCTTGGCGATGAACGGAGACCCTGTTTCGATCTCGTCGACGCGGCAGATATATGTCTTCTCGGGCATCGTATGCTTCCTCAGGCGGCATTCGCGGCTTGCGCGCGGGGGATGCGTTTGTAGACTTCCAGCGCGTTCAGTCCCATGATCTTGCTCTTCCAGGCAGGAGGGATTTGCAGCGTGTTGGCATCGTCGTAATCCCAGTGCGGATAGTCCGATGCAAACATCAGCGTGTTTTCTCCGTCCATCGCTTCGAGCGTGGACCAGAGATGTTGGATGTTTGCAGGCTGCTCCAGCGGCTGCGTGGAAAAGCGGATGTTACGCCGGCAATATTCAGACGGCAGCATCTTCAGCCATGGCGTCTCCTTGCGCAGCGCTTTGTAATCAGCGTCCAGGCGCCAAAGAACCGACGGAACCCAGGCGACGCCGCATTCGATGATCACGAAGTAGAGGTCCGGCCATTTCTCGAAGACGCCATGGGCGATCATGCTTGCCACGTGCGACATCGCCGACATGTGCAGAATGGCATGCGTTTCCCAGAAGAATGTCGTCGGGGCGGGAGCAATGGCAGTTGAATTCACGCCGCCATGCCCGCCCAGATGAATGGCGAATGGCAACCCCACTTCCGCGCAGGCTTCGTAGATCGGGTGGTAAAACGGGTCGCCATACGGCTTGACGGACCCCTGGGAGGCGAGAACCTGGACCATCCGCGGATGACTGCCAAGACGGCGAATCTCGGCGGCAGCGAGCTTCGGATCCTGTGGCGCGATGATGATCGAGCCCATGAAACGATCGTCTTTCGGCAACCACTGATCGATCTGATAATCGTTGTAGGCGCTGACCAGAGCGCTGGCGTAGTAAGGATTAGCCAGGGTCGACGCCTCGATAGGCTCATCGCCGGTCAGGATCGCCACGTCGACCTTGTACTTGTCGAGGTGCTTCTCTTTCATGATGAGATAGTTGTCGGCTTCCGTTTTCGGACGGATGTCCTTGCGGGAGAAGTCCTGCGGGTGGAACCAGGGCCGATGACCATGCGGAAAGGCGCCAACGGGACCTGTTTTCTCGCCCTCGATGAACATGTCTTTCCACAAGCCGGAGAGATAGGGCTCCAACACGGTGGCGCTTGACCAGTAATTATGACAGTCGCAGTCGACTATGAACACTTCTTCCGCTCCGTATCCGTATCTCGTCCCGGCGGCGCTGCCGGCCGTTGATCTGCTGCAGCTTCCGCCTTGAGTATTGTTTGATCAAGCTTATGATACGTGGAATATGATCGAGTTTTTCGATTGGAGATTTCATGCAACTTGATCACATCGAGACCTTTCTCGACATCATCGAATCGAGAAACTTCAATCGCACCGCGGATCGGCTAGGATTGACCCAGTCGACGATCAGCACCCGCATCAAGAATCTCGAGAGCGCAATCGGGTCCGAACTGTTCCAGCGCGGACGCGCCGGGGCGGAGCCGACCGCCGCAGGGCGGCGGTTCGAAGCTTATGCAAGATCCTTGCTGTCTACATGGTCGCAGGCTCGCCACGATGTCCGGGCGTTCAATCGTTTCGAAGGCACCTTGCGCGTCGCCGCGCAGGTCGGGATGACCCGCTCGGTTTTGCCGGGTTGGGTGGAGACGCTGTGTCAGGCCCTTCCCAAATCGTCGATCCATGTCGAGTCGGATTATTCAAACCAGATGGTCAGCGACCTGAGCATGGGAAATCTCGATATCGCAGTGCTTTACGCCCCGCGATACCTACCCGAAATCTCCTATGAGCATTTGATGGTTGAGGAATATGTGATGGTTTCCACGGTGGCCAGAACCCTCTCCGAGGTCGACCCCGAAACCTACATTCGTCCGGGCTATACGGTCCTGCTGGAGAAGGCCCATGCCGAATTGCTCGGCGAGTTGGCGATCTGTCGCCTTTCCATGGGATCGGAAACCTTGGCGGAGATGATGCTACGGCGCACGGGCGGCACCTGCTATATGAGAAGTGACGATGCGCGCAGGTTCGCCCTCGAACGCCCATCGTTCATCGTCGAAGGCGCTCCGACGCTGCATCAGCCGGTCCACACGGCCATCCTGGCGCGCCGCAAACACGAACCGATCATACGCAAGGGAATCCGCGCCCTTCACGTTGCCGTGATGTCACTGGATATGTAATCGAAATAATCGATCATAACTCGGGAGGGATGCTTCTGTTGCGGGAGGCCTGGAACTGGCATCTTGGGTTCGACTTCGAACCGAGATGAATGATGAACGCACACGTTTCCTTGGGGGCCCCCGACCTCCTGCCGATGAGGCATCATCGGCAATGGGCACAAACCACATCGCAGCTTGTACTCTGCCGTCGTGTAATCGAGGAAACGCCCGATGTGAAAACTTTCGTTTTCACATCCCCGACGGATCGGATGTTCTGCTTCAGCGCGGGCCAGTATGTACTCGTGCACCTCAAGATCGAGGGTGCCGCGGTGACGCGCTCCTACTCTGTTTCGTCACCACCGACGCGACCGCTCGACCTGCAGATCACGGTGAAGCGAACACCGGGCGGCTTGGTTTCGAATTGGCTCCACGACAATTTGGGGGCGGGCGACGAGATCGAGATCGAAGGGCCGCTCGGCTCATTCAATCTCGATGACCTACCCTATGAAAAGCCGCTCTTCCTTTCGGGCGGCAACGGGATAACGCCGGTGATGTCCATGCTGCGTGCGCTTACCGACCGCGCGGCCGACCAGGATATCTCATTCGTTCATAGTGCCAGAACGCCTGGTGATATAGTCTTTCGACGGGAATTGGACGCACTTGCCTCTCGCTTTCCCAACGTAAAAGTAACGTGCGTTTGTAGCCAGGAAGATCCCACCTGGAGGGGGCCGACTGGCAGAATAGACAGTCAGATGCTGCTGACCCTCGTTCCCGATCTCCACAACCGCACTATCTTTGCCTGTGGCCCTGAAGCGTACATGAAAGCCGCACGTGCCTGCCTGGATGCGATTGGCGTGGCTCCGTCACGGTACCACCAAGAGAGCTTCGGCGGCGGCAGCAGCCCCCAGTTGGAACCGGCCCCGACAATACCATCTTCGGTCCGTTTCGTCCGCTCCGGGATCGTGCATAACTGCTTGCCCGGAGAGACGCTGCTGGAGGCGGCGCGCCAATGTGGCGTCTACGTCCCAACCGCCTGCCAGCAGGGAGTTTGCGGCACATGCCGCATCGCCAAGCTGTCCGGCGAAGTCGCCATGGAGGATCTCGGCGGGCTGGCCCCTGAAGAGAAGTCGGCCGGCTATGTCCTGGCATGCTGCAGCCACCCTCAGGGCGCGGTTTCGCTCGATCTTTAACCCCGGGTGCTTGGTTCAGCATTGAAGCCGGCGCAGTAAGTGTTGAACTGCCGGTGAAGGCGTTGCGGGCGTATCGGACTGATGCGCATCGACCTCAGCCGATATTGCTCAGAAGTCGAGAGCAACCATCATGCCACGGACTTCGGCCATTTCCAGCAGCAGGTCCTGCAGTCTGTCGTCCAGCGCGGCACCGGTCAGCGCCAGAAGCTCGGCAATGCTCTCTCTCATCGATATGACGGCGGCGCCTGTCTTCTCGGCGAGCAGCCGTCCGATGGCAGCCCGGATCAGCTCGTCCTGATCAGACATGCTTCACCTCCCGACGCACTGCAACCTCCCCTTGCTTTCCATGCCTCACCACCGCTTTCGACAACAGGGCGTGATTTCCCATACGGTATGTTTTTTGATGCGATCCCGGGCGGCTTTGCTCACGCCAGCAGATCGTCTTTATCGACCTGCCAGTCGTTCAAAGCCGCCAATGAAGGCAGCGGCGAAAAATCGCCGGGTTGGACCGTTTCAACCGCTGCAAGCAGCTCCTGCGGCACTTCGTGCCGATAAAGCCCGGTGCATGCGCCCTCTTCGACCATTGCCGGCAACCCCGTGATCGCGTCGAAAATCGAAAATGTACCCGTTGGTTCTTCCAGGATCTCTAAACGCCTCACCCGAAACCTCCCTCTTGCGCAAAAGTAGCGACTAACGCCGCTATCCCCAAGTGGTTCCCCAGGCCGGCACATTTTTTCGCGCGTTGGTTGTAGCGCATGCCGGCAGGGCAGTCATGCCCCCAGGGTGCATAGCCAAAATCGCTACGCACCACTTTTAAATCTTGACGCGTGTCAATTTTTTATAAAACATGCGCAAATGCCGGATTGGCATCGGCCGGCGCTCTGGGAGGAGCAATGCCTGACATCGAAAAGTGCCCGACCTGGGCTGCAGTCCGCACATTCCAAAGCGGGCAGCAATCTGTTGGCGAACCATCGCGCCAGGCGCCGGGGTCGCTTGCGCGCCGTCTAACATTGCAGTCACCGGACAGCGACATTGATGCAGCCCATAAAACAATCAGGAGGAGGAAAAACCATGCGTATGTTCAATTGCCTGAAGCTTGGCACGAACCTGCTTGGCGCAGGCATGCTTGCAGCCATCGTCGCAGCGCCCGCCCATGCCGAGGATACGGCGAAAGTCGCGGCCATCGTCAAAGGCCTCGACAATCCGTTCTTCCAGACCATGCAGAAGGGCATCGAGGAACAGGCCAAGGCAAACGGCGTGAATGTCAGCGTCCAGGCCGCCGCCAATATGGGTGACGCCACCGGCCAGGCCGACCGCCTGACCGCCATGGCCATGCAGGATTTCGATTGCTACCTGGTCAACCCGATCAGCGTCTCCAATCTCGTCCAGGCGCTGGTGCCGGTCGCCCAGAAGAAGAAGCCGATCGTCAACATCGACTCGACCATAGACCCCGAACAGGCCAAGGCCGCCGGCTTTGTCGTCTCGACCTATATCGGCACCGACAATGTCGCCGCCGGCGCGCTGGCCGGCGAAGAGATGCTGAAGCTGGTGCCGAAGGGCTCCAAGGTCGCGCTGGTCGCCGGCATCGTCGGGGATGTCGGCTCCAACGCCCGCATCAAGGGCTTCAAGCAGGCGGTGGAAGGTAAACTCGACATCGTGGTGATGGTCAGCGCCGACTGGGATCGCGAAAAGGCGCTGACCGCCGCAACCGATATCCTCGCTGCCCATCCGGACCTCGCTGGCTTCTTCGCCGCCAACGACATCATGGCGCTCGGCGTCGAGCGCGCCGTGCGAACCTCGGGCAAGGACGTCAAGGTGATCGGCCTCGACGGCATCGTCGACGCGCTCAAGTCGATTGCGGCAGGCGAACTCACCGCCACCGTCGCCCAATATCCCTATGTCGTCGGCGCCATGGGCCTCGAGGCTTGTGCAGTGGCGGCCAAGGGCAAGGAACTGCCGGCCAACGTGCCGGCGCCGGTGCTGTTGATCAACAAGGACAATGCCGAAGCCTCGCTGAAGAACTTCCCGCGTCCCGGCGGCGACTACCCCGATCCCTTCCGCGAGATGCTGAAGTGAGCACACCTGCAGACAACGCGCCCGCCGCCCATTCGGCGGGTGCGGAGGAGAGCCGTCCCTCCCTGGCGGCTCTCCTCCTCGATCCC
>NZ_RZTF01000059.1:0-2513 GCF_004023175.1 Mesorhizobium sp. M7A.F.Ca.MR.362.00.0.0 | reverse complement strand
CTTCTGGGCCGACTGGGCATCCGTCGTCGGCCTGGTCGGCCTCGTCATCGTCTTCGGCATCGCCCAGCCGGTCTTTCTCAGCGTCGCCAATCTGCAGGCGCTGCTGTTGGCGGCTGCGATCCTGGTCGTGCTGTCGATCGGCCAGACCTTCGTCATCGCCACCTCGGGCATCGACCTGTCGCTAGCGGCAGCCGTCATGCTCGGCGCCATCATCCTCGGCCTCGTCAACGCCGCCGGCTACGGCATCTTTGTCGCCTGCGTGCTGGCGGTTCTCGCCACCAGCGCCGTCGGCTTCCTCAACGGGCTGATCATCACGGCAGGCAAGATCCCCGACTTCGTGGTGACGCTCGGCACGCTGTCAGGCATCACCGGCCTTGGCCTCATCCTGTCGGGCGGCGAGCCGACCATGGTCGGCTCGACCTTCCTGCTCAGGCTCGCTTCCGGCTCGCTCGGACCGTTCGGTTATCCGGTCTGGGTAGCAATCGCAGCCGTCATCGTCGCGCATATCGCACTCTACCACACACGCTTCGGCGTGCATCTGCTGGCGACCGGCGGCCAGACCGAAAGTGCCGGCGCGCTGGGCATCCGCACCAACCGGGTCAAGATCGCCGCCTATACAATCTCGGGCTTCTGCGCCGGCATCGCGGCCGTTCTTCTGGTCGCCCGCATCGGCTCGGCCGAACCGCAGATCAACACCAGCCTGCTCTTGAACTCGGTGGCGGCGGTGGTGCTGGGCGGCGTCAGCCTGTTCGGCGGCCGCGCCAGCATTCTGGGACCGGCGATCGGCGCGCTGATGCTCACCGCACTCGTCAACGGCCTGACCTTGCTCAACGTCTCGGCTTTCTACCAACCGCTTGCCGTGGGCGCCATCGTGGTGCTGGCGGCCCTGATCATGCGGTATCAGAAATGAGCGCGCCCCATCACATCCCCGCCGCTGAGGCGATCATCGCCTGCGAAGGGCTGAGCAAGCATTTCGGCGGCATCCGCGCCTTCACCGACGTCGCCTTCCAGGCCCGTCGCGGCGAGGTCACCGCCGTCATCGGCGACAATGGCGCCGGCAAGTCGACGCTGATCCGCAGCCTGGTCGGCGTGCATCAGCCGGACACCGGCAATTTGTTCTTCGACGGACGGGCGCGGCCCTTCGCCAACCCCGACGAGGCACGCAAGGCCGGCATCGAGACCGTGCACCAGAACCTGGCGCTGATCGACGAACTGACGGTCGCGCAGAACCTGTTCCTCAACCGCGAGATCGTGCGTCGCATCGGGCCGTTCGCTTTCCTCGATCGCAAGGCGATGAAGCGCGAGGCCCGTTCCATGCTGTCGCGGCTGTCGATCAACGTGCCGTCGATCAGCCAGCGTGTGCGGCGCTTGTCGGGCGGCCAGCGGCAGGCGATCTCGATCTGCCGCGCTGTCGGCTCCGGCGCCAAGCTGGTGGTGATGGACGAACCGACGGCAGCACTCGGCGTGCAGGAGACCGCCAATGTCGAGGCTCTGATCCGGCGTCTGCGCGAGCAGTCGGTCTCAGTCATCCTGGTCAGCCACAATTTCGATCAGGTCCGCCGCCTGTCCGACCAGATCTGGGTGATGCGGGCGGGAAAGATGGCGGCGACCGTGCGCGCTTCCGAAACGTCCGGAAACGAGCTCGTCGCGCTGGTAACCGGCGCGGCATAGTCCTGCAGCATCAGACTTGAAATCAAAGGGAGTTCGCCTGTGGCACCAATTCGTGTCGGACTAATAGGTCTTGGAGAGGTCGCGCAGTCGATCCATCTGCCTGTGCTGGGCGATCAGCGCGACCGCTGGGTGATCGCGGGCGTGTACGACGTGTCGCCCAGCCTGGTGTCACTCGTCACCTCCGAATTTGCGACGGCAAAGGCCTTCGACACGGCCGAGGCGCTGATTAGTTCGCCCGACATCGACGCGGTGTTCGTGCTGTCGTCCGACGACACCCACAGCCGCTTCGTGCGGGCGGCGATTGCTGCCAACAAGCATATCCTGCTGGAAAAGCCCGCCTGCCTGACGGTGCGCGAAATCGACGATCTGCTGGCGCTGATGCCGGGCTACGACAAGACCCTGTTCGTCGGCTATATGCGCCGCTACGCGCCGGCCTATCTGGCGGCCAGGGACGAACTGCCGGCATACGCCGACATCACCCATGTCCGAATCTTCGACCTGATCTCGGAAGGCCGGCACTTTCTCAAAAAGAGCCAGAACGTCCTCCATCCCAACGACATCGACCCTACCCTGCTGGCGCGTGGCGCAAGCGAACGCGACGCGCTGATCCGCGAGGTGGTCGGCGCCGACGCGCCGGCCGATCTGGTGCGCGCCTATCGCGGGCTGACGGCACTTTCCTCGCATCACATTTCGGCGATGCGCGGGCTGATCGGCGAGCCGGCGCGCGTGCTGGCCGCGCACCGCACCAATGGCGGCGCCAACACATCAGTCACCTTCGACTACGGCCATTTCGCTTGTCTCTACGACGCGGTGGTCGACGATCTCGGCCTGTTCGACGCCAT
>NZ_RZTF01000600.1:0-2571 GCF_004023175.1 Mesorhizobium sp. M7A.F.Ca.MR.362.00.0.0 | reverse complement strand
GCACCGTCTACATGCCCAGCGGCCGCACCGTGGCGGCCAGCAACGGCACGCTGACGGTCAAGGCGGCCAACCGCCCGCCGGTCGTCGGCGCGCTCGATATCGACGTCGACGGCGAAGCGTCGGCCGTAGCCGAACTCGCATCCTACGAGCCGATCAACGCCATGCGCCATGTCGGCATCCTGCCGGAAGACCTGTCGGGCAGCGTCACCGGCCACGTCAAGGCGGATATTCCGCTGCAGTCCGGTGTCGACTCCTCGAAGCTCGATTGGCTGGTGTCGCTCGACTACAGCGGCATGTCCTTGGCCAAGCCTTTCGAGGGCCAGATCGTGACGGATGCCGACGGTTCGATCACGGTCGATCCGGAGAAGGCGGTGATCTCCGCCAAGGCATTGCTGAACGGCATTCCGGCCGAACTCGATCTGGTCGAGCCGCTCAGGGATGACGGGCCGGCGCGCAGCCGCAAGGTGGCTCTGGTGCTTGACGACAAGATCCGCGCCGCCGCCATGCCCGGCCTGAAGCCGCTGCTTGCCGGAACGGTGAAGGTGGCGATCGACAAGAACGGCGGCGGCGACCAGAACGTCTCGGCCGATCTGACCAACGCCAGGCTGGACATTCCCTGGGCCGGCTGGGGCAAGGGGGCAGGGGTTCCTGCCAATGTCACCTTCGTCATGACCAAGTCCGGCGACACCACGACGCTGTCCGATTTCGACCTTGACGGAAAGACGTTCTCCGTCGACGGCAGCATCGTGCTGGTCAATGGCGCCTTGTCGTCGGCGCGGTTCAGCAAGGTCACCTTGAACAGGGGCGACGACGTTGCCGTGTCGGTGAAGCGGTCCGGCAAGGGCTATGCGGTCGAGATATCGGGCAACGCGCTCGATGCCCGCTCGCTGATCAAGCAGTTCACCTCGGACGTCGACACGGCTACCAAGACCACCGGTTCCGATGCCATTTCCGTCAGCGCCGATGTCGACCGGCTGACCGGTTTCCACGACGAGCAATTGTCCAATCTGAAGCTCGACTACAGTGCTGCCGGTTCGCGGGTGAACGGGTTGAAGGTCAGCGCCACGGCAAGTTCGGGCGCCGCCATATCGATCAGCAACACCACCGGCGCCGGCCGGCGCGCGCTCAACATGCAGTCCGCGGACGCCGGCGCCATCCTGAGATTCCTCAATATCTACGAGCATATGGAAGGCGGAACGATCACCCTGGCGCTTGCGGGGCCGAGCGACGGATCGCTGAGGGGCAAGGTCGACACCAGCAACTTTTTCGTCGTCAACGAACCGAAACTCGCCTCCATCGTCTCGACCACGCCGGCCGGTGACAACCGCAGCCTCAATCAGGCGGTCAAAGGCAAGCTCGACACGTCGCGGGTGAAGTTCGAACGCGGTTACGCCGAGATCGACAAGGGCAGCGGCTATCTGAAACTGGCCAATGGCGTGCTGCGTGGACCGCGCATCGGCACGACGTTCCAGGGCACGCTCTACGACCAGAACAACAACATGGACATGACCGGCACCTTCATGCCGGTCTATGGCCTCAATCGCATCTTCGGCGAATTGCCCATCGTTGGCGCGCTGCTCGGCAATGGCCGCGACCGTGGCCTGATCGGCGTCACCTACCGGCTCAAAGGCAATGCCAACAAGCCGCTGCTGGACATCAATCCGCTGTCGGTGATCGCGCCCGGAATATTCAGGTCGATTTTTGAGTATCGGTGAGTGGCGCGGATCATGGTCGCCAGGATATTGATTGCATTGGGTGCTGGTGCCGCACTCTTGGTCATCGCCGGCGGGTCACTCAACGCGTCCAATTTCTGCTTTGCGCAGCGCAGGTTCCTGTCGGAAGACGAGCTCTTGGCGGCTGCCGTTGCGGATATTCCAAAGCTTGTCGAACTTACTCAGGAGAGAGGAAGGTCTCTTCTGAGGTATGCAGACAAGTCTACCGATTTTTCCAATGTCACGATCGTCAACTACAAAGACGCTTCTGATTTTATGCAGAATAACCCAAACTGCTGTCGCATTGGTCGCTTTGACGGACCGCGTGAGCCTCTCTTCCCGCCGGATTGGTGGACCGTAGTGTCAGGCTATGCAGCAAAAATTGTCACCGTGAATTTCAAGCTGCGTTTCCTGACCCCGACGGGCAAAGAATCTTTCCAAAATGATCCTTTTTACGTCTGGATAGATTCTTGTGGGAAAATCAAACCGTACGCCTAGGAGGCGGCCGGCATGGATCGAGTTCTGCTCAAACCGGCCGTACCAGAATGTGTTTTTTCTTTCCCAGAGAAAGCTTTACGACGTTTTCCGGACTCAAATCCTGAGGGGTAACCAGGCGGCGCTCGTCGCTCACCGGCTCGTCGTTCAGGCGCACGGCACCGCCCTGCCCATGCCGCCGCGCTTCGCCGTTCGATGCCGCCAGTCCGGCGGTGACCAGCAGCGACAGGATGCCGACGCCGGTTTCAAGCGCCGTTTTGTCGACCTCGACGGTCGGCAGCGACTCCGCGAGCGCGCCCTCCTCGAACGTCTTGCGTGCCGTATCGCTGGCTTGCTCGGCGGCTGCACGGCCGTGCAGCAGGGC
>NZ_RZTF01000599.1:0-2571 GCF_004023175.1 Mesorhizobium sp. M7A.F.Ca.MR.362.00.0.0 | reverse complement strand
AGCATCTAGATCACCACGGACCGAACCGCAAACCGCGAATCGCCGCGGCACGAATCAAAAAAGAAGCCGTTCAAGGTTTCCCTTGAACGGCTGGTCGAGCCCCCTGCTCCCCTAAAACTCTTGACTGAAGTGCTGCCGATCGTCGCGAAACGACCGCTTCTGGAGTGGTTTTTGTGTGCCACGGGGCTCGCTTCGATGCAACGTAAACCACTTGTTAACCTTAACGGCCCCGACCCGTGAACAAGTGTTAACGACGCTGGCACGCTTCCTGCTCCGCAACGCATGTAGGTCATCGGAGGGCGCCCTTCTGTTCACCGATGGGACATCAGACGACAGAATGCGCGGAGCAGCATAGCATGAACCAGAATGGATCGATCACGCTGTTCCAATATTGGAATCGCCTGCGTGACGGACGTCCTGCCCCGAAGCGTTCGGAGGTCGAGCCGGCCGACATCAAGTCGCTGCTGGCCGACACCTTTATCCTGGAACGGGACACGCGCGGGCAAGCCGTATTCCGGCTGGCCGGCACCAGGCTTTGCGCCTGCTACGGCCGCGAACTCAAGGGGTTTTCCTTTCCATCGCTGTGGCGCGAGAAGGATCAGCGGCTCGTCTCGCGGCTGATCCATGGCGTCTTCGAGCAGAAGTCGGTCGTGCTCATCAGCTATGAGGGTTTCAGCCGCAACGGGCGCTCAAACAAGTTCGAACTGCTTGCCCTGCCGCTGGACGGCGGCGTCGAAAATCCGCGCTGCCTGGGCGTCATCAGCGCCGTGGAGAAGCCCTTCTGGCTGGGTGCCGATCCGATCACCGACGCGTTGATCGATTCGATACGCGTCATCGATCCGGAGAAGGAGCTTCTCAACAATCGCCCGGCGATCGATGTTCCCTCGCTCGTTCCCGATGAACTTGGAGCACCCGAGACGATCTCGGCACTCGGCCGGGCGCGCCGCATTCGGCATCTCGTCGTGTTCGATGGCGGGCGCGAGGAATAGTCCGTTTGCGGCCTGATGCACGTCGCCCAAAACTGCGCGGCTGTTTTGGCACCGCGACCTGCAAAAAGGAAACCCCTGGAGCGCCCGCTTTTTCCCTTTGTTAACCCGCTTTGTTGTACTTCTCTGACGAAGTTCCTCGCATCGGCGCGCGGGATGCCAAACGGGGTGTAGGCAGTCATGAGGTCAGCGGCGGTCGACTATGCGCCGTCCCAAGCTGAAAGGCGTAACTTTCAGCGCGTCCGGGTTAAAATCTACGGACGCTTCATGCTGGAAGACCGCACCGAACACCCCTGCCAGGTCGTCGACATGTCACCGGGCAATGTCGCGTTTCGCACCGACCGCATCGGCATGCCCGGCGAAAAAATCATTGCCTACATCGATCATATCGGCCGCATCGAAGGTGTCGTCACCCGCACCTTGCAGGACGGTTTCGCGATGACCGTCATCGCGTCGGATCGCAAGAAGGACAAGCTGGCCGCGCAATTGACCTGGCTCGCCAACAAGCATGAACTCGACCTGCCGGAAGATCGCCGCCACGAGCGCGTCGCGCCGCGCAATCCGACCAGCGTGCTGCAGCTCACCGACGGTCGCCAGTACCAGTGCCGTATCATCGACCTTTCGCTCTCCGGCGCCGCGGTCGAGATCGACGTCAAGCCGGCGATTGGCATCCAGGTTATGCTTGGCACCATGCGCGGGCAGGTCGTGCGTCATTTCGAGGACGGCGTCGCCATCGAATTCGCTGTGATCCAGCGCCCCGAAACGCTCGATTCCGAATTCAACACGCCACGCACCTGAGCAGGCCCGACAGCGACACTCCAGGAAACCGGCCCTTGTGGCCGGTTTTTTGTTTTCGACGCCATGACCGGCATGCTTCGCCACTCTTGGCGGGGGAGCCCTCCGCGCGCCGAGATTTGCGCCTCAATATCCAAACGAATTAATACTCAAATGGTTCAAATTTTACGTTTATTCTACTGGAGTTTTACTCAATATCTACTTCGAGCTTTTGCGTCAAATAAATCCACATGTGGCAATGTCTCCTTCGAACGGGGAGACTACAACAATGAAGAACACGAGGGGCAAGCTGTTGCTGGTGGCAATGGCGATGCAGCTTTCCGCTTGGGGATCAGCATATGCCGCGGGACCGGCCTATATGCACACCGGCGGACGCACCACCCAGCCTGTTGGCCATTATGAGTTCTGCCAGCGCAGTCCTGGCGAATGCAGCGAACGGACCCCGAAGGGTGCGCCGGTCGAACTGACCCGCAAACTGTGGGCGACGATCGTCAACATCAACAATTCGGTCAACACTCGCATCAAGCCGCGCACCGACATGGAAAACTACGGTGTCGAGGAATATTGGGCCTATCCGGCCAATGGCTATGGCGATTGCGAGGATTACGCGCTGGAAAAGCGCCGCGAGTTGATGGATGCGGGCGTGCCGGCCGGCAATTTGCTGATGACAGTGGCGCGCCAGCCGAATGGCGACGGCCACGCGGTGCTGACCGTGCGCACCAGCCTCGGAGAATTCATCCTCGACAATCTGGAAACCAAGGTCCTGTCCTGGACGGACACCGACTACACC
>NZ_RZTF01000598.1:0-2584 GCF_004023175.1 Mesorhizobium sp. M7A.F.Ca.MR.362.00.0.0 | reverse complement strand
GGTCTGGACGAACGCCGACGCGGTCGATTACGCGCCGGCGGAGATGGCCATGCCTTGCCTGATGCCGGAAGATGCCGCGCGGTTCGGCGCGACCTGGCAATGCGACGGCGGCTCCGTCTGCACGCCGCTGGCCACGGCTTCGGGCGTGCACACGAAATTGGCGCAATGCCTGCTGCCCAAGGACAGCGAAAAAATGTTTTCCGGCCACCCCTGCCTGACCGGCTCGATCGCCAGCAACGCGGCGCAGCCTTTCAACGACCGCTATAGCAAATCGGGCCAATTCGCGGCCTTCGCCCCGGACATTTCCCGTACCGCCTACACCTGCCGTCCGCCGAAGATCGGCGTGCCTGGCGGCATCGCCTATCGCGGCTGCGACGACAAGGACCGCGACTTCGCGGCCTTCAGGCCGGCAAGCCGATGCCGAACGAGATCTGCGGCCTGGTCGGCGGCAAGAAATTCGACATCTGCGTGGCCACCAACAATTTCGACCAATGCCTTGGCGGCGCCGTCAATCGCGGCAACCGGCCGGCCTGTTCGGCCGATCATTTCTGCCGCGAGGACTATATGTGCCAGTCGCTGCCGCCTGACACGCCGGGCATCGGCAAGGTCAAAGGCATCGGCTTCTGCTCGCCGACTTACTTTATCTTCCAGATGCGTATCGACAATCACGCGACGCCATGGGGCAGCCCTGTCCGCGCCACCATGGGGGCGGGATTTGGCGCGGCGGAAGAGGAGTGAGCTGCCCGACGGTTACCTCGGATAGATGCCCAGCCACGCCTCACAGCGGGATGTTGTCGTGCTTCTTCCAGGGGTTCTGCATGTCCTTGTTGCGCAGCATGCGTAGCGCGCGCGCGATGCGGCGGCGGGTCGAGTGCGGCATGATCACCTCATCGACATAGCCGCGCTCGGCGGCGACGAAGGGCGACAGGAAGCGATCCTCGTAAGCCTTTGTATGGGCTGCGATCTTTTCGATGTCACCGATGTCCTTGCGATAGATGATCTCCACCGCCCCCCTGGCCCCCATCACCGCGATCTGCGCGGTCGGCCAGGCATAGTTCATGTCGCCGCGCAGATGCTTTGACGCCATCACGTCATAGGCGCCGCCATAGGCTTTGCGGGTGATGACGGTGATCTTCGGCACGGTGGCCTCGGCATAGGCGAACAGGAGTTTCGCGCCATGCTTGATCAGGCCGCCATATTCCTGCGCCGTGCCGGGCAGGAAGCCGGGGACATCGACGAAGGTGACGATCGGGATCGAAAAACAGTCGCAGAAACGCACGAAGCGCGCTGCCTTGCGGCTGGCATCGGAATCGAGCACGCCGGCCAGCACCATCGGCTGGTTGGCGACGAAGCCGACGGTGCGGCCCTCGACGCGCCCGAACCCGGTGACGATGTTCTTGGCGAAGTTCTGCTGGATCTCGAAGAAGTCGCCTTCGTCGGCAACTTTCATGATCAGTTCCTTGATGTCGTAGGGCTTGTTGGCATTGTCGGGAATCAGCCGGTCGAGCGACAAATCATGGTCGGTGACCGACTGGTAGCATTCGATCTCGGGAAGCTCCGATGTGTTGGAAGCCGGCAGCAGGTCGACCAGCCGGCGCATCTGCAACAGCGCCTCGACGTCATTGTCATAGGCGCCGTCGGCGATCGAGGATTTCGTCGTGTGGACGGAGGCGCCGCCGAGGCTCTCGGCGGTCACCGTCTCGTTGGTCACGGTCTTCACCACATCCGGTCCGGTGACGAACATGTAGGAAGTGTCGCGCACCATGAAGATGAAGTCGGTCATGGCAGGCGAATAGACGTCGCCGCCGGCGCACGGCCCCATGATGACGGAAATCTGCGGAATGACGCCTGAGGCCAGCACGTTGCGCTGAAAAATCTCGGCATAGCCGCCGAGTGCTGCCACGCCTTCCTGGATGCGCGCGCCGCCAGCATCGTAGAGGCCGATGATCGGCGCCCGGTTGCGCAGCGCCATCTCCTGCACCTTGATGACCTTCTCGGCATGCGCTTCCGACAGCGAGCCGCCGAACACGGTAAAATCCTTGGCGAAGAGGTAGACCGGGCGGCCGTTGACGGTGCCCCAGCCGGTAACCACGCCGTCGCCGGCGATCTTGCTCTTCTCCATGCCGAAGTCGGTCGAGCGGTGCTCGACATACATGTCGAATTCCTCGAACGAGCCCTCGTCGAGAAACACCTCGATGCGTTCGCGCGCGGTGAGTTTGCCCTTCTTGTGCTGGGCATCGATGCGAGCCTGGCCGCCGCCCATGCGGGCAATCTCGCGGCGGCGCTCGAGTTCCTTGAGAACGTCTTTCATCGATTACCTCCCAAGCCAGTGGCATTTCGTGGTAATCGTGCCGGCAAGCGAGCGCAAGCGCCGCTTGCGCCACGGGTTTTGTTGCGCTGCAGCATGACGCCCCTTGCATTTGGCGGCGAACTCAGCCATATGCAGCCCATAGGCGCTTGGGCCGGGAACGAATCCGGCCTTCTCGACGAATGAGACTGGTTGCGTCTGTTTTCCCTCTTTCCGGTATATCGGCCCTTTTTCCGGTAAATCACAAAGCGGCGAAAAAGCCCCGTGGCATGATGC
>NZ_RZTF01000597.1:1411-2597 GCF_004023175.1 Mesorhizobium sp. M7A.F.Ca.MR.362.00.0.0 | reverse complement strand
GTTCCTGCCACAGTACCTGCGCGAGCAGAGCCACACGATCATGACCAAGTGATCGAAAGAGGTCGCGCCCTTCGTCGCGGCCATCCAAGGCTGTCTCCTTCATCGGTTTACAAGATTATGCGCCACTATCCAGATTCAATGCCGAAGTCCCGCGAGATGTTCGAACGGGCCCGCAAGGTCATGCCGGGAGGAAACACCCGGACAACGGTCTTCATCGACCCGTTTCCGATCTATGCCCAGCGCGGCGAGGGCTGCCGCGTCTGGGACGTCGATGGAAACGTCTACTACGACTGCATCAACAATTTCACGGCCATGATCCATGGCTACGGCCATCCCGCCGTCACGGCCGCGGTGGTGGACCAGATGCCCCAGGGATCGGCTTTCGGAGCGCCCACCGAGAGCGAACTTGATCTTGCTGAACTGTTGGTGGAGCGCCTTCCGTCAGTCGAGCAGGTTCGCTTCGCCAACTCCGGCACGGAAGGCGTCATGATGGCGATCAAGGCGGCTCGGGCGTTCACCGAGCGGCCGAAGATCGTCAAGATCGAAGGTGCCTACCATGGCTCCTACGACTTCGCGGAAGTCAGCCTGGACAGTTCGCCCGCCAACTGGGGCGACATGCCTGCCTCAACGGCATACGCGAAAGGCACGCCGAAGGGAGTTCTCGATGATGTCATCGCGGTGCCGTTCAACGATACGGAGGCGCTGCGTGCCGTCTTCGACGCGCATGGCGACACGATAGCGGGTGTTCTGATCGACCCGATGCCGAACCGCGCCGGACTTATTCCCGCGCGAAAGGATTATCTCGACGCGATGGTCGAGATCGCTCATGCCGCCGGCTCGCTGGTGATCTTCGACGAGGTGATCTCGCTCCGCCTTGGCTATTCGGGGGCGCAGGGCCTGTGGAGCATCACGCCCGATCTGACGGCTCTCGGCAAGATCATCGGCGGAGGATTCCCGGTCGGCGCCGTCGGCGGCCGCGCCGACGTGATGGCGGTGTTCGATCCAACACGAGGCAAGCCTGCATTGCCGCATGGCGGCACCTTCACCGCGAACCCGGTGACGATGCGAGCCGGTCTGGCGGCGATGCGCGCGTTGACCCCGGCTAGCTTCGCGCATCTGGACGCTATCGGCAGCCTGCTTCGCGAGGGCATCACGGCCTCGCTTGCTCGCCATGGCCTCAACGGGC
>NZ_RZTF01000597.1:0-1402 GCF_004023175.1 Mesorhizobium sp. M7A.F.Ca.MR.362.00.0.0 | reverse complement strand
CAACGGGCAGTGCGTCGGTCTCGGCTCGCTCTTCAAAGTTCATTTCACAGCGTTGCCGATCACGGACTACCGGTCAGTCTATCCGGGTGCGTCCGAACGCATGAAGCTCGACCTGTTCCACAAGGGTCTGCTCGACCGCGGCGTGCTTTCGGCGAGTTACGGACTCTTCGCGCTTTCCACCTCCATGACCGAGGAAGACGCACGCGAGATCCTTTCCGCAATCGACGGCGCCCTCGCAGCAATCGCTCCGAAGCAATGACGTAGCGCGTCCAGCGCCGGATCCATCCGGCACGGGACGACGCAGCAACAGATGGAAGTCACATGACAGCTTCTCCTCACGTCGTCGTCATCGGTGCGGGTACCCTCGGTATGTGTTCTGCGCACGCGCTCGCGGAACAGGGCGCTCGCGTCACCGTCATCGACGCACAATCCATTGCGTCAGGATCCAGCGGCCGCTCGGTCGGGGTCGTTGGGACACAGCTCACGGATCCGTTCGAGATACAGCTGCGCATGCAATCGGTGCAGCGCGTCCGCCGGTGGCAAGAGCGCCTCGGTCTCGGCTTCAGCCCTATCGGCTACCTGCGTCTGGCGCGCACCTCCGAGCAGATGGAACTGTTCGCGCGCTCGGTGGAGATCCAGCGCGATGCCGGCTTCAGATCCAGGGTCTACCAGGCGAACGAGCTTCAGCAACTCGTGCCGCACTTGAGTTCAGATGGGCTCGAAGGCGGCATCTTCGGGCCGGACGACGGCTTCCTCGATCCCCACGAAATGTGCACGCTGCTGGCGCAACAGGTGAAGAAGCTCGGCTCCGAGGTTTTCCAGTTCCGCAAGCTGCTTGGTGCCGCGCGGACATCCGGTGGCTATCGGTTGGACACCAGCAAGGGGCCGATCGGCTGCGACTTCGTCGTGAATGCGGCAGGCGCCTGGGCGCCACGCGTTGCCGAGATGCTCGGACAGACGCTGCACATCCACCCCGAGCGCCACGAGGCGCTGACAATCCACTTGGACGCGCCGCTCCCGTACACAATGCCGATGGTCATGGATCTGGTGAACGGGCAGGGCACGGGACTCAACTTTCGGCACGAGAAAGCGAGCGAGCTCATCGCCGAGATACACAAGGTAAGTTCGCCGTCGCCCGAAGATCCGGACAACTACAACGAGCAGTGCGAGGAAGGGTCCAAGGTCATGCTGGCCGAGATGCTGATCGAACGCCTGCCTGATCTGCCGGGCGCCCGGCTCGGCCGGGGCTGGGCAGGCCTCTACCCTGTCACCGCCGACCACCGTCCCTATGTCGGACCAGTCGATCAGTCGGAGCCCGGTCTGATCACCGCGGCCGGTGCGGGCGGCTACGGGATTCAGCTCGCGCCGGTGATTGGGCTGATCGTCGCAGACTGGGTGCTCA
>NZ_RZTF01000596.1:1962-2602 GCF_004023175.1 Mesorhizobium sp. M7A.F.Ca.MR.362.00.0.0 | reverse complement strand
GTAAGGATAATTATGCCGCTTCTGTAAGGCAGATTATGCCGCTGGAGGATTTACATGATGGGCATATCCCGACATTCCGGCTACACTCTCAGTGTTGATCACGCAAGCCGCCTTGACAACGATGTTAATGGCGGCATAAATATATTTACGATTATGCTTCTTTCCGCACTCGGAGCCGGCGATGTCTGCGATGTCCGACAGCAAGCGCTCGAAGACGGATGCCCTCATCGAAGAAGGCACCTTCAATCCAAGCCCCGAGAAGGTGGGCGATCCGAAGTTCCGGGGCAGCGAGTTCTTCGATCCGCACGACGCCGTGCAGGTCAGATACGAGATGCTGCGGCGCGTCTCCATCGACAACGTGTCGGTGACGGTGGCGTCCGACGAGTATGGCGTTTCCAGGCCGACCTACTATCAGGCAAGGGCGAGCTTCGACGCAGCCGGGATTGCGGGACTAGTACCAAAGAAGCCGGGCCCCCGCGGTCCCCACAAGATCGACGACGAAGTCCTGGCGTTTCTTCAGGCGCAGTTGGCCCCGGGCGAACCCGTTCGTGCTCGGGAACTGGCGAAGCTGGTCCGCTGCGAACTCGATGTCGAGCTTCATCCCAGGACGATCGAGCGGGTATTAAAAAAAACCGGCAGG
>NZ_RZTF01000596.1:951-1952 GCF_004023175.1 Mesorhizobium sp. M7A.F.Ca.MR.362.00.0.0 | reverse complement strand
CATCGGCGCGTTCGTCGATCCTGTCGTCGGCCATTGCGGCCCAGTATGAGGTGCTGCGCGGGGCAGCCCTCGGCGAAGCTCTGCCGCTCAAGGCCCGTAGCGGCCTCATGCTCTTTCTGCGCCGGGGCATGTGGGGGTGGGCACAGACGCTGGCCGCAGCAGCAAATCCCCCGCAAGAACAAAGTCATCCACCGTCGACCGCCTGGCCGACGCACGGCGGGCACGCAGCCGTCGTTCACGTCCTTGCGATAATAGCCATGAGCATCCACGACCGGAGATCACCATGAATGCGCACCTTAAAGTCCAGTCTCATCACGTCGAACGCAGCGCCTACCTGTACATCCGCCAATCCTCGATGCGGCAAGTCATCGAGAACACCGAGAGCGCCAGGCGGCAATATGCGCTTCGTGGACGTGCGGTCGCCCTCGGCTGGCGGGATGAGCAGATTATCGTCGTCGACAATGATCAGGGCGAATCCGGTGCTTCGGCGGCCTGGCGCGAGGGGTTTCAGCGCCTGGTCAGCGACGTCGGCATGGGGCGCGCCGGGATCGTGATGGGGCTCGAAGTCTCCCGGCTGGCGCGCAACAATGCAGACTGGCAGCGTCTGCTGGAGATTTGCGCTCTTGCCGACACCCTCATCCTCGATGAGGATGGCGTCTACGAACACACATCTTAATGCCCCAATTAGATTTGGGGATGATCAACGGATAACAGTTGCCGATCCGACGCACCCACTTTATGGGCGCGATTTCATTTTGGCGGGCAGACCGAGCGGCGCCGACCCCTATCGTCAGCTTCTTGTCGTTTACCGCGATGATGTTTTCCTGAAGATTCCGATCTCGGCCACCAATCTGTATCCATCGGCACCAGATCTGCCGTTAGCCAAGCTTTCAACTACGAGCGTTCGCGATTTTATTCGCCTTGTCTGCTCTGCAAAGGCGCAGGCGCCGCAAAGTTCCTTCGATATACCTGAGCATGATAGCCTGACGTCAGAAACCGAA
>NZ_RZTF01000596.1:0-941 GCF_004023175.1 Mesorhizobium sp. M7A.F.Ca.MR.362.00.0.0 | reverse complement strand
GCCTGCGGCTGCAATATGCATTGCATCAGCGTGCGGGAGATCTCGGCTGGGACGAAAACAATATCGAAGTGATCGACGCGGACCTTGGCCAGAGTGGAGCTGCGGCGGCTCACCGGGCCGGCTTCAAAGATCTCCTTGGACGCGTCACATTGGGTGAAGTTGGCATCGTTCTCTCGTATGAAGTGACACGGCTTGCCCGCAATTGTTCCGATTGGTACCCGCTCCTCGATTTATGCGGCTATCGGCAATGCCTCATCGGCGACCGCGACGGAATTTACGATCCGGGCTCGGCCAACGGGCGCTTGTTGCTTGGCCTGAAGGGTACGATCTCGGAAGTAGAATTGCACACGCTTCGTGGCCGCCTGACAGCCGGTTTGCTCAGCAAGGCTAAGCGGGGCGAGCTGGCATTGCTATTACCAGCCGGGTTGGAGCGGGACGCCAATGGTGTCGTGATGAAGGATTCAAACCAGGAAGTGCAGGACCGGATTGCCCTGATATTCTCTGCATTTTGGGAGTTGGGCACCGTCGGAAAAGTGATCCGTTCCTTGCGGGATCGTGCGCTCACCATACCGCGGCGAAATCGATTTGGCGACGTTATCTGGCGCGTCCCAACTGCCAGCATGCTTGCCGGGATGTTGAAGAACCCGGCCTATGCCGGCGCCTTTGTCTATGGCCGCACCCAGTCCTGTCACACCAGATATGCAAGTGGTAAGATCATCTCGCGACGCCGGCCAATGGCAGAGTGGAAAATCGTAGTGAAAGACCGTTATCCTGCTTATCTCGATTGGGAGCGTTACGAGCGGATCCAGACCATGCTGACTGACAATCATGCTGAATACCGACGAAACCAGACACGCGGTGCGCCGCGTGATGGCGCGGCGGTGTTGCAAGGCATTGTCTGGTGCGGGCGATGCGGCCATAAAATGGGCGTTGAATACAAG
>NZ_RZTF01000595.1:0-2625 GCF_004023175.1 Mesorhizobium sp. M7A.F.Ca.MR.362.00.0.0 | reverse complement strand
GCGTCATCGCCTCGCGCCGGGTCTGGATGAGCCGCCGCGAAGCGGAAGGCTTCTATGCCGTCCACAAGGACCGCCCCTTCTTCGGCGAACTGGTTGAATTCATGTCGTCGGCACCGACCGTCGTGCAGGTGCTGGAAGGCGAGAACGCCATTGCCAGGAACCGCGAAGTGATGGGCGCCACCAACCCGGCCAACGCCGCCGAAGGCACCATCCGCAAGGTTCACGCGCTGTCGATCGGCGAAAACTCGGTGCACGGCTCCGACGCGCCGGAGACCGCGGCAGAAGAGATCAAGTACTGGTTCTCGGACACCGAGATCGTCGGCTGAGCCGATAATCCAGACCTTGGATTACGTGAAAAGGCCGGCGTTTCGCCGGCCTTTTTCGTCGGGGTCAGCTCGCCGCGCTGAAGCGCAGGATCTCGCGGCCATCCTTGTCGACAATGATGAGCTTTCCGGCATCGACACGGTATGACGCCGCCTTGGCCAACGCATCGAACAGCGCCTTTTCCTCGGCCATCACCTCGGGCGCACAGGCCTTGTAGGTCGAGCCGATGTCCCTGATCGCGATCGTTTGCCCATCGAGTTTGGCGGTGGCGAAGTAGGTGTTGCAGGGGCCGCTGCCGCCCGCCTTGCCGGCCCCGCTGACCCTGAACGTCGCTTGCGGGGCAGCAATAGCGCCGATGCCGTCGATATAGTCGACCAGCCAGAGCTGGTCGAAGACGGAAGCCGTCGGCTCGGCACTCGGGGTGACCATCTTCAGCATGATGGTCTGCGGCACGTCGGCCAACGGATCGACCTGATGGCGCATATCGGAGATGAACAGCAGCTTGTCGTCGACGGTGATGCGGGCTTGCAACGCGTAAGTCATCTGCGACCGGATGACCGAAGGGTCGAATTTGATCTCGAAGCTGATCGGCACCTGGCCTGCCGGCTTTACTTGCTGCTCACCGATGATGGTGGCCGGCGCGTCGGCCAGCGACACGTCCGCCAGCTGGACGGAGAGCACGGCACTGGGCGGCAAGGCAATGCGCTCGCGATAGATCACCTCGCCTCTCACGGCCCTTTCGGCGGCAACAGACTGCTCCGGAACGGCCAATATGCCGACGACCAGAGGCACGAAACCGAAGATCAAGAACTCCGCGATCCTGTCCAGCATGACCATCTCCCTCACCCCGGGCTGCCAATACCCCGGGCTGCCAATGCCCCGGGCTGCCAATGCCCGGGCTTACCAATCCCGCCAATTGGCCAAAGGATTGCGGTCAATGCATGGCTGCGGCGGATCTTACGGTTTCCAGCGTTGCGCTGCCCTTGCATCGGCTTCCTTGGCCTCGACCCAGCCACCCTCCGAGCCGTCAGCCCGATGCTCCTTCTTCCAGAAAGGCGCGCGCGATTTGAGATAGTCCATCAGAAAATTCGCCGCCTCGAACGCCGCATGGCGATGCGCCGAGGCTGCCACCACCAGCACGATGTTCTCGCCGGGCGCGATCTTCCCGTGGCGGTGGATGGCGGTGAGCCCCTGCAATGGCCAACGCTCGACCGCTTCAACAGCGATGCGGGCGATTTCCGCTTCGGCCATGCCGGGGTAGTGTTCGAGCTCGAGCGCTGAGAGCGCGCCCTGCTCGTCGCGGCAAAGGCCGGAGAAGGTCACCACGGCGCCGATATCGGCGCGGCCTTGCGTCAGTCTGGCGATCTCGGCGGCGACGTCAAAATCCTGGCGCTGAATGCGCACGACAGGCAAGACCGCGCCGCTCATGTCAGCCCCCGGTCATCGGCGGGAACAGCGCGATTTCGCGGGCGCCCGCGATCTTCTCGCGGTGCTCGACATGTTCCTGGTTGATGGCGACGCGGATCACGTCGGGATATTGCAGAGCGTGCTCGTAGCCATCGCCGCGCGATTTCAGCCAGCGCAGGAGATCGGTCACCGTCTCGATGCCCGCAGGCAGGTCGACATCCTCCTCAGCCATGCCGATGCGTTCGCGCACCCAGGCAAAATAGATGAGCCGTGTCGTCATCTCACTCGTCCATGATGTGCTTGAGGCCGGCGCGGAAATAGTCGTAGCCCGTATAGAGTGTCACCAGCGCCGCGATCCACAGCAGCACCAATCCGGTCTGGGTGGTCAGCGGAAAGACCTTGTCGCCCGCCGGTCCGGCCAAGAGGAACGCTATGGCGACCATCTGGATGGCGGTCTTCCATTTTGCCAGCTGCGTCACCGGCACCGAGACCTTGAGAGCCGCCAGATATTCGCGCAGGCCCGAGACGAGGATTTCGCGGCACAGGATGATGATCGCCGCCCACAACGACCAGCCGGCAATGCCCGCATGGCGATCGGTGTCGGCGGCCAGCAGCAGCAGGCAGGTGGCGACTAGCAGCTTGTCGGCGATCGGGTCGAGCATCTTGCCGATGTTGGAGGTCTGCTGCCAGGCGCGTGCCAGATAGCCGTCCAGATAATCGGTGATCGAGGCGAGCAGGAAGATGATCAGCGCCGACCAGCGGGCAAAGTCGCTCGACTTCAGATGTCCTTCGAGAAAAAAGCACAGCACCACCAGCGGCACCGCGACGATGCGGGCGTAGGTGAGCATATTGGGCAGGTTGAACGCGCGCTTGGCCATGTCTGGGAAATTCTTT
>NZ_RZTF01000594.1:0-2630 GCF_004023175.1 Mesorhizobium sp. M7A.F.Ca.MR.362.00.0.0 | reverse complement strand
ATCCTAGGGTCTCCGCGACGGAGCTTCGCTCCTGCTTCGCTCTAGGATGACGAAGGTGAGGGGCTGAAACCGATTCATCCAAGGTGGTTGGCCGTAATTGCTCAACACTTGATTCAATTCAAACGAAAGGGAACGCCATGGCCACGACGAAACTCCTCAGCGATGCCGAGGTCGAGAAAATCCCGGCCGTGAAAGCCGTGTTCGACGACATCCGCGCGACGCGCAAATCTGATTTCGTCAACAATTTCTGGCGCGGGCTGGCCAATGATCCTCCGGCGCTGAAGCGGATCTGGGAGCAGTTGAAGGTGGTGATGGTCGCTGACAGCGCCATCGACCCGCTGACCAAGGAGATGATCTACATTGCCGTGTCGACCGCCAATGGCTGCTCCTACTGCGTCCACTCGCACACGGCGGCGGCTCGAGCCAAGGGCATGACCGATGCGCAGCATGGCGAGCTGGTGTCGATCATCGGGCTGGCCGGCCAGACCAACCATCTGGTGACGGCGATGCAGATTCCGGTTGACCCGCAGTTCGAGGTGAAGTGAGGCCTCACACCGGCCGGTAAACCTTCTCCGCCGTGTTCCAGAAAATATCCGCCTCCGCCGCCGCACCATGCTTCGCCACCGCGTCGCGGTGCGCCTTGATCAGCTCGGCGTGGCTGGTCCACAGTTTTTCGATCGGGAAGTTCGAGCCGAACATCAAATGGTCGGCGCCCAGGATCTCGATCGCGTTGTCGACGATATAGGCAATCAGCGCCGGGTCGTTGCGATGGACGAAGGTGCCGAGGCCGGAGAGCTTGGCGTAGAAGTTGGGGGCGGCTGCAAGCGTGCGCAGGCCTGCCTTCCAGGCTTCGGTGGTTTCCGGCTCCATGCCGGTCAGCATACCGGCATGGGTGAGGATGAAATTCGTCTCCGGGTTTTCGCCGACCAGCGTCAGGCCGTCCTTCATCTGAGCGGGGAAGAGCTGCAGGTCGAAGGAGAGGCCATAGTCCTTGAGCCGCGCCACATTGGCGCGCACATTGGGGTCGATCACCTGGTCGGCGGAGGCGGCGAAGCGGAAGGCCGGGGTCTCGTGCCAGTGCAGTTGCATGCGCACGCCGCGCAGCAGCTTGTATTTCATCAAGCGATCGATCTGCGGCCTGATATCGTCGACGGTCATGTCGGTGTAGCCGACGATGGCATGCGGCCAGCCGGTTTCGTCGGATGTCTTCTGCAGGAAGGCGACTTCCTTCTCGAAATCTTCCTTGGCCCAGTTGGTCTGGACATAGACGGCCTTTTCGACGCCTGAATCCCTCTGGTCTTCGAGAAATTCCCCGATCGGGTAGTCGCGCCGGATCGGCTCGTAGGGACCGAAGATGCGCGGCACCATCGGCCCGACCAGCCAGGGCTGGTCCTTTTGGCGCCAGATGTGGAAATGCGCGTCGATTGTTTTCTGCATCATGAAACCCTCTTCCAGATTGCCGCCGCCGCCGGAGCAGGGCGAGCGAGCGACAGGATGAAATCGGTGAGGCTTTTCACCGACGAGCCGTCGATGAGGTCGTCCAGGTCAGGCAGGATGGCGCGAAGTGCAGCCGTTGCCGGCCGGAAGCGCGGGTCGCCGGCTAGCGGTGTGGCCAGCGACAGCCGGAAAGCGCGGGCGCTCAGCCGTCGCATCGCCGTCTCCATCTCGCCATGATCGCCGCGCTCCAGCGCGTCGGACAGGATCACGACCGTGGCACCGCGTGCAAACGACGAGAAGCGCGGCACCGAGAGGAAGGCGAGCAGCGTCGGTCCCATGCGGGTGCCGCCGTCCCAGTCGTCGACCTGGGCCGCGGCGCGCGCCAGCGCCTGGTCGCGGTCGCGGATGCGCAATGCCGTGGTGATGCGCGTCAGCCGCGTGCCGAAGGTGAATATCTCGGCGCGGTCGGCACCTTGCACGGCCGCATGTGCCAGCTTGAGATAGTCCGCTGTGTGCAGCTTCATCGAGCCGGAAACGTCGATCAGCAGCAGCAGCTTGCGCGGTACGGTCTGGCGGCGGCGTAGCAGTGGCGAGGGCACGTCGCCATCGGCGCTGACGATTTCCCTGAGCGATCGGCGCAGATCGAGCTTACCGCGCGAGTGGGTGCGTACGGTGCGGAAGGAGCGCCGGGCTGGTACAGCGGTCGAGAGTTTGCGACGAAAGGCGGTCAGCCTGTCGTCGTCGCGCTGGAAGTCGCGGGTACTCAGCTGCTCCAGCGCCGAAGAGAGGTCGCCGCCCTCTTGGCTTTGTTCGGCCTCGAGCCGTTCGTCGTCGGCGCCGCCATCATCCTTGATGCGAGTTTCCTCGTCGGCGTCGCCTTCGACCACGGCGGATGTATTGCCATAAAAGTGGCTCTGGAAATGCGCCTCGAATTCGTCGCGGCGGTCGGGCGGCGGCGCCAGCGTGGCAAGGGCGGCCTCGCGGATGTCTGCCATCGAGCGCGGCCCGAGCAGGGTCACCGCCTGCATGAAGCCGGAGACCTGCTCGGGGGCGATGGCGAAACCATAGCGGCGCAGCAAGCGGCCGAAGCTGAGGAAGGGCGCAGCGGCGCGGGGCAAGCTTGTTTCCCGCATCATTGCGTGGCGCCCCCCTCTGTCCTGCCGGACATCTCCCCCTCAAGGGGGGAGATTGGC
>NZ_RZTF01000593.1:0-2651 GCF_004023175.1 Mesorhizobium sp. M7A.F.Ca.MR.362.00.0.0 | reverse complement strand
TGAAGGCAATCGACGTGCCTGTCCTGGTCATGCACGGAGACGACGACCAGATCGTTCCGATCGCCGATTCGGCGCTGCTGACGATCAAGCTGCTCAAGAAGGGCGAGCTCAAGGTCTACAAGGGCTTCCCGCACGGCATGGCCACGACCCATGCAGACATCATCAACGCCGACCTGCTGGCCTTCTTCAAGGCTTAAGGCCATGGCCCACAAAAATGCACCCGTCATCAGGCGGGTGCATTTTTGTGACAGCGGCAGACCCGCCTGATCTAGGCGGCCGCCTGCGCTTTGCGCGCTTCCTTCATGTTTGGCAGGAACACGGTGAGCAATCCAAGAAACGGCAAATACGAGCAGATCTGGAAGACGAAATCGATGCCCTTCATATCGGCGACGATACCGAGCACGGCCGCCGCGATGCCGCCCATGCCGAAGGCGAAGCCGAAGAAGATGCCGGCGATCATGCCGACGCGGCCCGGCACGAGTTCCTGCGCAAAGACGACGATGTTCGAGAAGGCAGAGGACAGGATCAGGCCGATCAGCACCGTCAGCACCATCGTCCATTCCAGATTGGCGTAGGGCAAGGCGAGCGTGAAGGGCAGCACGCCGACGATGGAGAACCAGATCATCGCCTTCTGCCCGTAGCGGTCGCCGAACGGGCCGCCGAGCAGGATGCCCAGCGCCGAGGCACCGAGGAACAGGAACAGCATGACTTGGCTCATCTGCACCGAAACGCCGAACTTATGCATGGAATAGAAGGTGTAGTAGCTGGCGAGGCTGGCGATGTAGGCATTCTTGCTCAGCACCAGCAGGGTCAGCACGATCAATGCGTTCATCACCTTGCGGCGCGGGAAGGGCGAAACGAAGCTCGCCGCCTTGCGGGTGCCCTGTGCGGCACGCAGCCGGCTGTACCAGCCGCCGACCTGCCACAAAACGATGATGCCGATCAGCGAGCCGACGGCGAACCAGGAAATGCTGGTCTGGCCGAACGGCACGACGATGAAGGCTGCCAGCAGCGGCCCCATGGACTGTCCGAAATTGCCGCCAACCTGGAACAGCGACTGCGCCAGGCCGAAGCGGCCGCCGGAGGCGAAGCGGGCGATGCGCGAGGATTCCGGATGGAAGATCGCCGAGCCGATGCCGATCAGCGAGGCGCCGATCAGGAGCAGCGAATAGTGCCCGGCATAGGCGAGCACAATCAGGCCGATCAGCGATGACGCCATGCCGTAGGGCAGCGAATAGGGCATCGGCCGTTTGTCGGTGATCATGCCGATCACAGGCTGCAGCAGCGACGCGGTCACCTGGAAGGTGAAGGTCAACAAGCCGATCTGCCAGAAATCGAGGCCATAATTCTCTTTCAGGAGCGGGTAAATGGCCGACAGCAGCGACTGCATGATGTCGTTGATGCAGTGGCAGAAGCTCACCGCCAGGATGACGGTGAAGGCCGTCGCCTGGGCTGAAGCGTGACTGGTGGTCGCCGGTGGGGCGACGCTGGCGGCTGTCGTATCGGTCAAGGTAGGCTCCGTGGTCTTTTTGGCGGGCAGGCCCGCAGGCAGTTGACGGACGCACCTGCGGCCGCCTTGTCGGACGCTCCTGTGGAGCGCTTGGGACCGGTGCCTTATAAGCTGCTTGCGGGATGACTTCTTTCGTGGTTTGGTCCAATAGTTTCGCAAGTGGGCCATATCGGATGCCGCACGGCAAAGAAGTCTTTCACGCTGGCAACGCCAATCTCGGCCAGTTGCACGAGAGCCGCTGGGAGTGGCTTGAACAAGTGGCCGGGCCGGCGGTGGCATTGCCGACCGAATATCCCGATGGCTACCGTGTGCCGCAGCACCGCCACAGCCGCAGCCAGCTCTTGCATGCGCTTGTCGGCGTGGTGCTGGTGACGACGCGCTACGGACGCTGGATGGTGCCGCCCGACCACGCGATGTGGATTCCAGCCGGCACCGAGCATTCCGTCGAGATGCTGGGCGATGTCTCGATGCGTTCGGTCTATGTCATGCCACAGGCGATCCCCGGGCTGCCCGAAGGCTTGCGCGTCGTCGGCGTCACCGACCTGATGCACAGCCTGATCGTGGAATCGGAAAAGCTGCCGCAAGGCGGCGTTCTGGAAGGACGCGGTGGGCTGATCATGAACCTTTTGCTGCACGAAATCCCGACCTTGCCGGAACGGCCGCTCGGCCTGCCATTCCCGTCCGATCCAAGGCTGTCGGCGCTCTGCCGGCGCTTCGTCGCGGCACCGTCGCCGCATGCAACGATCGATGAATGGGCGGATGCCGCCGGCATGAGCCGCCGCTCCTTCACCCGCGCCTTCCAGCGCCAGACCGGCCTGTCGCTGTCGACATGGCGCCAGCAGGCCTGCCTGTTCGCGGCGCTGCCCAGGCTGGCGGACGGCGAGCCGATCACCAGGGTGGCGCTCGATCTCGGCTATGACAGCGTGCCGGCCTTCATCACCATGTTCAAGCGCATGCTGGGGACCTCGCCGCGCGGCTATATGCGCGGCGCACGAGAAAGCGTCGAGGTCGCTCGTCGCCTGGTCGGCCCGGTTCGGTTGGAAAGCCCTGCGCCGTAACGGCAGGTGCTGTTCTAGAGCATTTTACCGTTTCACGGAAACGGCGAGCTGCTCTAACTCTTTGTTTTGACGCAATTCTCTAG
>NZ_RZTF01000592.1:1133-2653 GCF_004023175.1 Mesorhizobium sp. M7A.F.Ca.MR.362.00.0.0 | reverse complement strand
CCGATGAACTCCGATCCGTTCATCGAGCCGATCAACCGCGCCATCGAACAGGGCACCGCGGTGGTGACCTTCGCCGCCGACTCGCCGAATTCCAAGCGCGTCTCCTACATCACCTCCGACAACAATGCCGAAGGCACCTATGCCGCCGACGCCGTTGCCAAGGCGATGGACGGCAAGGGCGAATATGCGGTGCTGGAGAATCCCGGCCAGGACAACCACGACAAGCGCGTCCACGCGTTCGTTGCCCGCATGGAAGCCAAATGGCCTGACATGAAGCTCGTCGGCCGCGCCGCTTCGAACCAGGATCCCACCAAGGCCTATCAGGCGGTTCTGAGCCTGGCGCAGGCGCATCCTGATCTTGGCGCCGTGTTCATGCCGGAGGCCAACTCGGCCATCGGCGCTGCCCAGGCCGCCAAGGAAGGCGGTGGCAAGATCCGCGTCATGCTCGCCGACGTCAATGCCAAGATCCTCGACATGATCAAGGCCGGCGAGATCTTCGGCTCGGTCAATCCAAACCAGGGCATGCAGGGCTATATGGGCTTCATGCTGTTGTGGATGGCCAAGCATCCCGGCCTGATCGATCCGATGAACGACGCCAAGCGTTCGGGTTTCAACCCGATGAGCGTGCCCTTCGTCGACAATGGCTTCTCCATTGTCTCCAAGGACAATGCGGACGACTTCTACTGGGACAAGTACCTCAAGCGTCGCGGCACCAAGGGCATCGAGGAATAGTCTCGATCTCGCCGCCCGGCCTCGGCATGGCCGGATTAACCGGGAAGGAGGCTTCGGCCTCCTTCCTCCCCCGCAGGTTCATCGCAGGAGCACGGCGTGACCCAGGCGCCCATTCTTGAAATCCGTGGCCTGTCCAAGGCGTTCGGCCCGGTCAAGGCGCTGAGCGACGTACGGTTCGAGCTGCGGCGCGGCGAAATCCATGCACTGTGCGGAGAGAACGGCGCCGGCAAGTCGACGCTGATGAACATGATCGCCGGTGTATTGCAGCCCGACGAGGGCGACATCCTGATCGATGGTGAGCGCATTTCGATCCACTCGCCCGCAGCCGCGCAACGTCTCGGCATTGCGCTTGTCCACCAGGAGATCGCGCTGTGCCAGGACGCCACCGTTGCTGAAAACATCTACATGGCCGCGATCAACAGCCGGCGCGCGCCGCTGATGGATTTCCAGAAGCTCTATGCTGACGCCCAGAAGGTCATGGACCTGCTCGCGCCCATTCCGGTGCGCACCAGGGTCGCCGACCTCTCCATTTCCAACCAGCAGCTTGTCGAGATCGCCAAGGCGCTGACGCTCGACTGCAAGGTGTTGATGCTTGACGAGCCGACCGCGGCACTCACCGAAAGCGAAGCGCAACGCCTGTTCTCGATCGTGCGCGGGCTCAAGGAGCGGGGCATTTCGGTGGTCTATATCAGCCACCGCATGGCCGAGATATTCTCGCTGTGCGACCGCGTCACCGTCTTCCGCGACGGCCGGTACGTGGCGACCGATCAGGTCGCCGCCGTTTCACC
>NZ_RZTF01000592.1:0-1123 GCF_004023175.1 Mesorhizobium sp. M7A.F.Ca.MR.362.00.0.0 | reverse complement strand
GTTTCACCTGACGATGTCGTGCGCAAGATGGTGGGCCGCGAAATCACCCAGCTCTATCCCGACAAGCTGGCGCCGCAACAGCCGGGGCGCCTGCTTCTCGCGGTCGAGGGGCTTTCCGATGGCCGCCGCTTCGCCGACGTCGATCTGCAGCTTCGTGCCGGCGAAATTCTGGGCATAGGCGGCCTCATCGGGGCCGGCCGCAGCGAGATCGCGCAAACGGTCTGTGGTCTGAGGCCAAGGACGTCTGGAACCGTCGCGCTCGACGGAAAGCAGCTCCGGCTGCGCGGCTATGGCGATGCGGTCAAGGCGGGGCTGGTCTATCTTTCCGAGGACCGCAAAGGCTCCGGCGTGTTCCTCGATCTGCCGATCGCGGCGAACATCTCGGCGCTCGACCTCGCCAGGCTGACCGGGCGCCTCGGCCTGCTTGACCGCAAGGCCGAGGATCGTCAGGCGAGGGAACTGACCGGCAGGCTGGGCGTGCGCATGGCCGGCATCGACGCTACCGTCTCGACGCTGAGCGGTGGCAACCAGCAGAAGGTCGCCATCGCCAGGCAGCTGTCCGTCAGCCCCAAGGTCATCATCATGGACGAGCCGACGCGCGGGATCGATGTCGGCGCCAAGGTCGAGATCCACCGGCTGCTGCGCCAGCTTGCCGGCAGCGGTGTCGGCGTCATCGTCATCTCGTCGGAGCTGCCGGAGCTGATCGGTCTGTGCGACCGCGTTGTCGTGGTGCGCGAAGGCAGGATCGCCGGCGAACTCGCCGCCAGCGAGCTCGGCGAGGAAGCCATCATCATGCTCGCCTCGGGCGTTCAAGACAGTTCAAATCAAAGGCAGGCCCAGAATGTCGCCTAGGGAATCAGGAGAAGCGCTCGTGCACGCCGAGATCAAGGCCGCCGGGCGGCGCATCAATTTCGCTCAGCTCGCCTCGATGCGCGAGGCCGGGCTGATCGTTATCATCCTGGCGCTGTGCATCGCCATGAGCTTCGCCTCGCCGCACTTCCTGACATGGGGCAATTTCCGCGCCATGCTGATGAGCTTTTCCATCGAAGGCATCGTCGTCGTCGGCATGACGATCCTGCTCATCGTCGGCGGCATCGACCTTTCCGTCGGCTCGGTCGTGTGT
>NZ_RZTF01000591.1:0-2661 GCF_004023175.1 Mesorhizobium sp. M7A.F.Ca.MR.362.00.0.0 | reverse complement strand
CGCTTCGCGAGGCCACCTTCTCCCACAAGGGGAGAAGGAAGAACTGCTCTATTCCGGCACAAACCTCACCGCGCCCTTGGCCGCGCTGGTCGTCATGGCGGCATAGGCTCGCAAGGCGGTCGTCACCTTGCGCTTGCGCTTTTCCTCGGGCTTCCAGGCCAGGGCGCCCTTGGCCTCCATTGCCGCCCGGCGGGCAGCGAGTTCCGCCTCATCGACAGCCAGGCGGATGCTGCGGTTCGGGATGTCGATCTCGATCGTATCGCCCTCCTGCACCAGCCCGATCAGCCCGCCTTCGGCGGCTTCCGGCGACGCATGGCCGATTGACAGGCCCGACGTGCCTCCGGAGAAGCGGCCGTCGGTGACCAGAGCGCAGGCCTTGCCGAGCCCTTTCGACTTCAGATAGCTGGTTGGATAAAGCATTTCCTGCATGCCTGGGCCGCCGCGCGGCCCTTCATAGCGGATGACGACCACATCGCCGGCCTTGATCTCGTTGGACAGGATCGCCTTGACGCTCGAATCCTGGCTTTCGAAGACGCGGGCCGGGCCGGTGAACTTCAGGATCGATTCATCGACGCCGGCGGTCTTCACGATACAGCCGTCGAGAGCCAGATTGCCTTTCAGCACGGCGAGGCCGCCATCCCTGGAAAAGGGATGTTCGGTCGAGCGGATGACGCCTTTCTCGCGGTCGAGATCGAGTTCGTCCCAGCGGCGGTCCTGGCTGAAAGCGACCTGTGTCGGCACGCCACCAGGGGCGGCGAGGAAGAAATCGCGCACACTCTGGCTGGTCGTGCGGGAAATATCCCAATGGTCGAGCGCTTCGCCCAGCGTTCGCGTGTGCACCGTCGGCAGGTCGCGGTTGAGCAGGCCGGCATTGTCGAGCTGGCCGAGGATGGCCATGATACCGCCGGCGCGGTGCACGTCTTCCATGTGCACGTCGGACTTGGCCGGAGCAACCTTGCACAGCACCGGCACCTTGCGCGACAGCGCGTCGATGTCGTCCTGATCGAAATCGATCTCGCCTTCATGCGCGGCAGCCAGGATGTGCAGCACGGTGTTGGTCGAGCCGCCCATGGCGATGTCGAGCGTCATGGCGTTCTCGAAGGCGCCCTTCGAGGCAATGTTGCGCGGCAGAGCCGTCTCGTCATCCTGTTCGTAGTAACGCTGGGCGAGATCGACGATCAGGTGGCCAGCCTCGACGAACAGCCGTTTGCGGTCGGCATGCGTCGCCAATGTCGAGCCGTTGCCGGGCAGCGACAGGCCAAGCGCCTCGGTCAGGCAGTTCATCGAATTGGCTGTGAACATGCCCGAGCAGGAGCCGCAGGTCGGGCAGGCCGAGCGCTCGATGACCTTGACGTCCTCGTCGGAGACCCTGTCGTCGGCGGCCGCCACCATGGCATCGACCAGGTCGAGCGCCTGCGTCTTGCCGGCGAGCACCACCTTGCCGGCTTCCATCGGACCGCCGGAAACGAAGACGGTCGGGATGTTGAGGCGCAACGATGCCATCAGCATGCCGGGCGTGATCTTGTCGCAATTGGAGATGCAGACCATGGCGTCGGCACAGTGAGCGTTGACCATGTATTCGACGGAATCGGCGATCAGCTCGCGCGACGGCAGCGAATAGAGCATGCCGTCATGGCCCATGGCGATGCCGTCGTCGACGGCGATGGTGTTGAATTCTTTGGCGACGCCGCCGGCCTTCTCGATCTCGCGCGCGACCAACTGGCCGAGATCCTTCAGATGGACATGGCCCGGCACGAACTGGGTGAAGGAGTTGACCACCGCGATGATCGGCTTGCCGAAATCGCTGTCCTTCATGCCGGTGGCGCGCCAGAGGCCGCGTGCGCCGGCCATGTTGCGGCCATGGGTGGTGGTGCGGGAGCGATAGGCAGGCATGTTTTTTCCTTGGTGGCTGGCCACAGCCAGGCATGGCGCGGCGGAGCTGAATTCGGACCGCAGGCGTTATAGACGCGCAAGCCCGGTCTGGCCACAATTTTGCGATGCGCCAGATTCTCTCAAAAAAATGCGTGGCACTGTCGGATGGCGCACTGCATGCCCGTCCTTGGGCAGACGACATGGAAATGGCACCGCGTTCGGAGTCAGCCGTTTCGCCGTAACGCAACCAAAACAACCCGAGGAGCACGACATGCAAAAGATCACCACCTGCCTGTGGTTCGACGGCCAGGCCGAAGAGGCCATGAATTTCTACGTCTCCATCTTCAAGAATTCGAAGGTGCTGAGCGTAATGCGCTGGCCCGAAGGCCACGCCAATGAAGGCAAGGTGCTGGTGACCACGTTCGAACTCGACGGGGTGCAATTCCAGGCGCTCAATGGTGGACCGCAGTTCAAGCACACCGAGGCGATGTCGCAGTCGATCGACTGCAAGACGCAGGAAGAGGTGGATTACTTCTGGGACAAGCTCATCGAAGGTGGCGGCCAACCGTCGCAATGCAGCTGGCTGAAGGATAAATTCGGCGTCTCCTGGCAGGTTGTGCCGGAGCAGCTGCCGCGCCTGTTGCTGGATCCGGACCGGGCCAAGGCCGGCCGCGTGATGTCGGCGATGATGCAGATGAGCAAGATCGACATCGCCAGGATCGAGGAAGCGGCGAGAGGATAGTCGAGGGTCGGCGCTGCCCCTCATCCGCCCTTCGGGCACCTTCTCCC
>NZ_RZTF01000058.1:16562-23689 GCF_004023175.1 Mesorhizobium sp. M7A.F.Ca.MR.362.00.0.0 | reverse complement strand
TCTCCCCGTCACTATACGGGGAGAGGATGCCGGCAGGCAGGTGAGGGGCGGCGCTAGCGCTTGGACAATGAAGCCCGCCAAACAGGCGGCTTAACGGAGGCGACATGCAGGATCTGAAGCAGCGGCCGGTTTCCGTCTTCCGCGAATTCCTCGATAGCGAAGCGGCCGGCGGCATCATCCTGATGGTGGCAGCGGCACTGGCGCTGATCGTCGCCAACTCGCCGCTCGCCGAAACCTATTTCTCCGCGCTCCACGCCTATCTCGGCCCGCTCAGCGTCTCGCATTGGGTCAATGACGGGCTGATGGCGGTGTTCTTCCTGCTCGTCGGGCTGGAGATCAAGCGCGAGACGCTGGACGGCCAGCTCTCCACCTGGCCCCGGCGCGTGCTGCCCGGCATCGCCGCCGCCGGCGGCATGCTGGTTCCGGCACTCGTCTATGTGGCCGTCAACCGCAACAACGCGGCCGCCCTGTCCGGCTGGGCGATCCCGACCGCCACCGACATCGCTTTCGCGCTCGGCGTGCTGTCGCTGCTTGGCAGCCGCGTGCCGGCTTCGCTGAAAGTGTTCCTCACGGCACTGGCCATCATCGACGACCTCGGAGCCGTCATCATCATCGCCATCTTTTACACCAGCGGCCTTTCGCTGGCTTATCTGGGTGCCGCCTTCGCCGTCATTGCCGGGCTTGTAGTGCTCAACCGCATGCGGGTGATGACGCTTGTGCCCTATCTCGCTCTGGGCGTCGTCCTGTGGGTCCTGGTGCTGAAATCTGGCGTCCATGCAACGCTTGCCGGCGTGGCGCTGGCGCTGACCATCCCGCTCGCGCGCTCCGCCGGGATCGGCCACGATCTCGACCATTCGCCGCTGCACCGGCTCGAACACGGCCTGCACGAGGTTGTGGCCTTCCTCGTCATCCCGATCTTCGGCTTTGCCAATGCCGGCGTTTCGCTCGCCGGTCTCAGCGTCAGTGCGCTGATTGAGCCGTTGACGCTGGGTGTCGCCGCCGGCCTGGTGGTCGGCAAGCTGGTCGGCGTGTTCGGCTCCTCGGCACTTGCCATTAGGCTGGGTCTTGCCGACCTGCCCGCCAATGCCGGCTGGACGCACATGATCGGCATATCGCTGCTGTGCGGCATCGGTTTCACCATGAGCCTGTTCATCGGCCTGCTCGCCTTCGCCGGCGACGTGGCGCTGCAGGACGCGGTCAAGGTCGGCATCCTCGCCGGTTCCTTCATCGCCGCTATCCTGGGCGCTGCCGTGCTGCTCATGGCGCCCGCCAGGGGTGGCGTGGAGGACGGTGAAGAGTAGAGGCAGTCTTAGGACTTGGGGGACAATCGCTACTCGCTCTCACCCTCCAGCGCCGGCACCGACACGCCGGCAAGCTCTGCCGCCAGCAGCCGCGAAGCGCCGGCCCGCGCGATCCGCAGCATCAGCGCTTTGCGCGTTGCCGCTGCCATGCGGTGCTCGGGCGCATCGCGCAGGATCTCGGCGCCGTAGCCGTCGGAGAGGATGAAGCCGCACTCCTGGGGAAATATCTCCGAGGGCACGCCGGGATGGGTGGCGAAGAAGAAGCGGTCGGAATGCAGCCGGTAGTCGGGCCATTTGCGGTCGACCCTGAAATCCTCGATCGAGGATTTGATCTCGATGATCCAGATATCGCCCTGCCGGGTCAGCGCGACGAGGTCGGCGCGGCGGCCCGTGGCCAGCGACAGTTCGGGCAACACATGTGCGCCCATATCCATGAGCAGCCGCTGTACGCCGCGCCGCACCAGCATGGCGCGTTCGGACTGGCGGCCGTCGATGAGAGGGTTGATGAGGATGGGGGAGATGATCGGCATGCCAGGCACCATGCCAGATTTTGTTCACGGTTTGAACCTGTTTTATGCAGACGATTGTATATTCGATATACCCGGATATACCCAAAAGAAGTCAGGCATTGATCCTTGAAAGATTGAGTTTGCGGTGCGTACCGTCGCTTCCATGGGGACGGGTGACGCAAAATCGAACACTAAAGAAGGCCAACAAGTATGGGCCTTTGACCTTGACGCTCTGCGCAAGGCTTTCAGAAAGTCCGTTCGGGAGCATAAAGTCACGGCGGCTGATTGGGCGGAACACGCCAAGCAGTTCCTCGAAAAACAAAGAGATCGTCAGCGCAAATCGCCTTGATATGCCGCGCCGATCAATTTCCATTTAGTAACCTTAAGATAGCAGAAAAAAGTCTTTGCGCGTTACCAACCAAAGTCAGATGCAACCGCTTTAGTTCCGCGAATGTCGAATGGCATAAGCAGGGAGACGTCACTTCGACATTTCCGTGAAGTGCGCAACCCATCTGCGGGTGGCGCATGGCTTTCTGTAAATTAGCTAAAGCTAATTTAAGTGAAAGGTGATATTTTGGAAGCAGCCGGGGCTCCCCCAATACACCCCGCTCCGGTCAGGCCCGGTGGCGGTCCACCCAAAGGAAGGCTACCGGGCCGATCCCTGCAACCAACCGGTGATCCGCTCGTTGACCCCATGCCGGGTTGATCCCCCGGCACTCCAGGACCTGCCCGCTGCCGAGGGGCGGCGGGCCTTTTTTGCCGATTGGATTCAAGCCCGCAGCGATAGCGAAGGCTCCGGCGGATGCCGGAGCCTTCGCGTTTGGTGATCCCGTCAGAAGTGGATCCAGAAGGATCTGCGGAAGCATCGCCGGCGCCAATAGCCATTGCGCCAATAGCGACGGCAAACCCGCCTCCACCCGCGTCGGCGACGGCGGCGGTGCCATCTGCGGTGCCGCACGAACTCGACGCCGTCCTGGACATCGGGACCATCCGGGCCGAGAATGTCGTCGGACGGTTTGTCGAGTTCATCGAGAATGCCGGGCCCCGTATTCGGGATGCCGGCCAAGGCGGTGGCAGGACGGGCGATTGCGACGACGGTCGCGGCCCCTGCCAGCCCAAGCATTCCAGTCAGAAACAATCGCCGATCCATGCCAACCTCCATCGTTGATCATTGCGACAAGGGGAGACATAGAGCGGCAGATTGACGCGCCCAGATGCCGAAGAAAATTAGGTCAATCGCTCTGCCGTGCCGGCGGTGGGCCTTTTAGCGATCTCTGACAATCCACGTGGCCAAATACGCCTGTTCCCGCTGATCATTCCTTCGACAAGCCGGTCGCCGTTGCGGCCGTTTCGATGCTCACCGGCACGCCCTGGCGCAGGGAGTTGCTGACCGTGGAAATCGCAGCGGCCCTCGTGATGATCTCCGCCGGGTCGGAGCCGTCCAGCGTCGTGCATGAAACAGTCATGGTTGACGAGGTCGCAAGCAAAGGCTTGCCTTCGAGGTTCAGCGTCACGGTCACCGCGACCTTGTCGAGCGTTACGCCCATTTCCGCGGCGACGTAGCGAAGGTCGTTGCAGAAGCAGCCGCCGATCGCCAGGGCGAGCAACTGGCCGCCATTGAAGCCCAGGCCCATGCCGCCGGCCTTGCCTTCGGGCCGGTCGACGATGATCGTGTGGCCGCCGGCCCAGCCCATGGCCGCCTGCGTGTCCTCCACATTGCGCAGTTCGACGGTCATCGAGACCATTGCGGATGTCCTTCCGGCAGGAGTCGACCAAGCGTCGGGCCTCGTCGGCGTACGGTCATTGTGCAGGCGCAGAGGCGCCCTTGTCGTTGGGCAACGCCGCCCCCGCCATGTCATCAAGGATCGGACAATCCGGCCTCTCGTCGCCGTGGCAGGCATGGATCAGTTTCTGCAGGGTCGAGCGCATCGACTGCAGCTCGCGCACTTTCTCCTCGATCGCCGTGACATGGGCGGCGGCGATTTCGCGCACGTTCTGGCTGGCGCGGCTGCGATCCTGGTAAAGCGCCATCAACTGGCGACAATCGTCGATGGAAAAGCCGAGATTGCGCGCGCGGCGCAGGAAGGCCAGCCGGTGGATGTCGTCTCCGGAATAATCGCGGTAGCCGTTGGCGGCGCGCGCCGGGGCGATCAGGCCGATCTCTTCATAGTAGCGGATAGTCTTGGCCGGCAGGCCGGAGCGGTGGGCGGCGTCACCGACATTCATGACGGTTCTCCTCGATTTCCAGGAGCCCATGGAGCAGGCCCCTTGAATTTGCTTCACAATCCTGTGAGTCCTGTTGCCAAAATGCCATAGTGATACGCTTACCGGTACGTCAAGGCAGGCATATAGGCATCGCGCGCTTGGCAAGCAAAGCAAATGCCAGCATGAATGATGATGAGAGAGCGGCCGACTCGTGCCGCCGAAGTTGGGCGGGGCACCGGATCACCTGATGCGCATGAAGTCGTTTGCAATCATCGCCGCACTGGCGCTCTCCACTGCTATCGCCGGTTGCAGCACCATCGGCTCGCAGATATTCTCCAACAACTACGGCGCGGTCACCGACGCAGGTTATCAGCTGCCGCGCATCCCGATCGAGAAAGTGCCGATGAAGTACCATCGGCAGGAAGTGAACTACGACAGCCCGGAAAAGCCGGGCACGATCATCGTCGATACGCAGAACAAGTTCCTCTACTTCGTCGAGGGCGACGGAAGGGCCATTCGTTACGGCATCGGCGTCGGCCGCGAGGGCTTCGAGTGGCATGGCACCGCCCACATTGCGCTCAAGCGCGAATGGCCGACCTGGACGCCGCCGAGGCAGATGATCCAGCGCCAGCCGGAATTGGAAAAGTTTGCCGGCGGCATGCAGCCAGGCCTGAAGAACCCGCTCGGCGCGCGCGCCATGTACCTGTTCAACAAGGGCGGTGATTCAGGCTATCGCCTGCATGGCAGCCCGGAGTGGAATTCGATCGGCAAGGCGATGTCGTCTGGCTGCATCCGCCTGATGAATCAGGACATTATCGACCTCTATGACCGCGCCTCGGTCGGCGCCAAGGTCATCGTTCTCTAGAGGCAGTTTTCGTACGCGGACCGTCTAGGCAACAACGGACGTCCCAAGCAGAAAACCGGGCAATTCGGCCCGGTTTTTTGTTGTTTGCGCGATGCGACGCCTGCTCGGTGGTCAGGACACCGCCGAGAACGAGGTGGGAGCCAAAATTTGGTTGGTGATTGTCTCGGTGATCTGGCCGTCACGCTCGGAATCTTCCCGCGCCTGTGTCCAGGCCGGGTCCTTCACGAACGCCGTCCAGCGCTCTTCGCGTTCGGCCAGCGATTCCCATGCCAGCATGTAGGTCAGGTCGTTGTTCGAAGCACCGATCAGCGTGGTAAAGAAACCCGCTTGGCGGATACCGTGCTTTTCCCATAATTTGAGGGTGATCTTGTCGAAGCGATCAAGAAGCGCCGGCAAGCGTCCCGGCAAAGCCCGGTAAACCCGAAGTTCGTAGATCACTTTGGAGTTCCTTCTGATCGATGCGCCGGAAGCGAAGAAATCGGACCAGATGGTCAGTGGGGTAGAATCATCAAAGGGGCGTCAGGAGACCTGTTCGACCTGCTGCACTTCCGGCACGAAATGGCGCAGAAGGTTCTGGATGCCGTGCTTCAGCGTCGCCGTCGATGACGGGCAGCCGGCGCATGCGCCCTTCATGTGCAGGAACACCGTGCCATTCTCGAAGCCGCGGAAGGTGATGTCGCCGCCATCCTGGGCGACCGCCGGGCGCACCCGTGTATCGAGCAGTTCCTTGATGGTGATGACCAGCTCCTCGTCGGCCTTGTCGTAGAACTCACCGGTCTGGCTGGTCTCGGCGGCCGGGCCGGCCTTGGCCATGACGGGCGCGCCGGACATGAAATGCTCCATGATGGCGCCGAGGATCGCCGGCTTCAAATGCTGCCAGTCGGGGCCATCCTTGGTCACGGTGATGAAGTCATAGCCGAAGAAAACGCCGGTGACGCCAGGAATTTCGAACAGCCGGCCGGCCAGCGGCGAGGCGACGGCGGCGCTGTCGGCATCGCGGAAATCGGCGGTGCCTTCCAGAAGCACTTCCTTGCCGGGCAGGAATTTCAGCGTCGCCGGGTTTGGCGTCGATTCGGTCTGGATGAACATGGCCGTCTCCGTGCCCGTTTGGGCATCTAGTTTGGAACAATTCTAAATAGGCTCAATTGGCTGGACATTCAAGCGAAACGCATCGCCGGAACAGCTGGCTGGCGGAATGTTTTTTCGCGCCCATCATCGGACCGGCATCACCTGAAGAGCAGAATCTCAGGCCAGGCTGTCGATTTCCTCGTCCGACAGGTTCTGCGGCACGACAGTCACCGGGATCGGGAAGGCGGCACCCTTGCCGGCCACGGCGCCGACCAGCGGCCCCGGCCCTTCCTTGCCCGCACCGGCGGCCAGCACCAGGATGGCGATGTCCTGGTCTTCCTCGATCAATTTGTGGATCTCTTCCGTCGGCTTGCCTTCGCGCACCACCATCTCGGGCTCGATGCCGAGCTTCTGGCGCACCTTGTTGGCATAGCTGTCGAGCGCGGCGCGCGCCGTGGCGTTGGCTTCCTCGCGCATGATCTTCTCGACACCCAGCCAATGCTGGAAATCGTCCGGCACGATGACATAGAGCAGCACCAGCGTGCCGCTGGTGCTCTGCGCCCGTTTCGAGGCATAGGCGACGGCACGCTCGCATTCCGGCGTGTCGTCGATGATCGTCAGGAATTTCCTGCGATGGCCGGCTTCGCGGCTGAGGCGTTTGGAGACCATGTCTATCTACTCGATGTCGTGCGGCCGCAATCTGCCACTGCGGGGGACCGGCGGCAAGTCGCCGGCCTTGTGCCAGTGCACCCGATGTCGCGATCAGCCCTGCAGCAGGCCGATAATGTCGCGCACCGTCTTCATCGTCGCTTCGGCCAGCACGCCGGCGCGCTCGCCGCCGTCCTTGAGCACAGCGTCGACATAGGCGCGGTCATCCGAAATGCGGCGCATCTCGCTGGCGATCGGCGCCAGTTTTTCCACTGCAAGATCGGCCAAGGCCGGCTTGAACACGGAAAACTGCTGACCGGCGAATTCCTTGAGTACATCCGCCTTCGATATCTCGGCGAGACCCGCATAGATGCCGACCAGGTTCTCCGCCTCGGATCGGCCGGCCAGGCCGTCCAGCTCGCTCGGCAACGCTTCGGGGTCGGTCTTGGCCTTGCGGATCTTTTTCGAGATGTCGTCGGCATCGTCGGTCAGGTTGATGCGCGACAAATCCGACGGGTCCGATTTGGACAT
>NZ_RZTF01000058.1:7832-16552 GCF_004023175.1 Mesorhizobium sp. M7A.F.Ca.MR.362.00.0.0 | reverse complement strand
GGCCCGCCGATGACCGGCTCGGTCAGCGGGAAATAGCCGTTGACGGTCTCTTCGCCGACCTGCATCTCGACGCCGACGCCAAGGGCCGCGATGCGGTCGGAGAAGTCGTTGTTGAATTTCTGTGCGATGTCGCGGGTGAGTTCCAGATGCTGCTTCTGGTCCTCGCCCACCGGCACGTGGGTGGCACGGTAGAGCAGGATGTCGGCAGCCATCAGCGAAGGATAGGCAAGCAGGCCGAGCGAGGCGTTCTCGCGATCCTTGCCGGCCTTGTCCTTGAACTGCGTCATACGGTTCATCCAGCCGATGCGCGCCACGCAATTGAAGATCCAGGCGAGCTCGGCGTGCTGCATGACCCGCGACTGGTTGAAGACGATGTGCTTCTTCGGGTCGATGCCCGAGGCCAGGAACGCAGCGGTGATCGACCGCGTCTGATCGGCTAGGTCTTCATAAACGAGTTGGGCTGTCAGCGAATGCAGGTCGACGACGCAATAGATGCAATCGGAGGTGTCCTGCAGGGCAACGAATTTCTTGATGGCGCCGAGATAGTTGCCGAGGTGCAGATTGCCGGTCGGCTGGACACCGGAAAAGACGAGTGGCTTGAAGGCGGTCATGATTGTCCTCATGGCTTGTGGAGGGCCGTATAAGCGTGATTCCGAAAAGTTGCAGACTTTTCGGAGCCAATCGCGCGGCTGGAAACCGCGCGCGGCGAAAGTCTTGCGACGGCGCGCTTATGGACGAAGACGGCGCTGCGATCAAGACGGCGCTGCGGGCGTGTCGGGCGCTCTACTCGTCCGGGTCGGTCTTTGCGACCGGTGGCGCCGACTTGCCCGATCCCCGCTTGACGTTGCGTCGGATCATGCCGAAATCGGCGCCGCCGGTGGCAAACGCGGTGATGAAGTAGAGCAGTGCTCCGCCGGCAACCAGCGACAGCAGCGTCGTCGCCTTGACCACCAGCGGCGAGCCCGGCCCGAGCCTGACGGCGAACCAGTGCTCGGCAAAATAGAGCGCCGCTCCCATCACGATCGCCGACAGCACCAGCCGCGGAATGCGTTTCATCAGCGGCACGTCGCGCCCCCAATGGCCGCGCCGAATCAAGACGCCGAGCAGCATCAGCGCGTTGACCCAGCCGGCGACGGCCGAGGCCACCGCAATGCCGGGCGCCCCCATCCGTGGAAACAGCGTCAGTGCCGTGGTGACGTTGACCGCCACCGAGATGGCGGCAAAGATCATCGGCGTTCGCGTATCCTCGCGGGCAAAGTAACCTGGCGTGAACGCCTTGATCAGCACGAAGGCCGGCAGGCCGAGGCCGAAGATGGCCAGGATAGCCGCCACTGTCGGCGTCGAGCCGTTGGCGGCAAATGCGCCCCGCTCATAGACCAGCCGCACGATCGGCTCCGACATCACCCAGAGTGCGGCTGCTGCCGGCAGCGTCAGGAACAGCGTGAATTCCACCGAGCGGTTCTGCAGATTGGCCGCCTCGATCAGATTACCCGACTTCAGCGCCCGCGACAGTTCGGGCAACAGCACGATTGCGACCGCGACGCCGACCACGCCGAGCGGCAGCTGGTAGATGCGGTCGGCATAGGCGAGCGAGGACACTGCGCTGTTCTGCGCCGAGGCGATTGCTGTGCCGATCAGTTGGTTGATCTGGGTGATGCCGCCGGTGATCGCCGCCGGCAGCGCCAGGATCAGCAGCCGCTTGACCGCGGGCGTCATTTTCGGCCGGCGGAAGCCGATCGAGATGCCGGCGTGGCGCACCGCCACCCAGACGATCGCCAGTTGCACCAGTCCGGCGGCAAGCACGCCCCAGGACAGCCCGTAGCCGACGGTGAGGGCATCCGAGCCCTTATACCAGGCATAGGCGAGCACGCCGATCAGGATGATGTTGAGGAACACCGGTGCCACCGCGGCGGCGAAATAGCGGCGCAGCGAATTCAGCATGCCCGCCATCATCGCGCCCAGCGACATGCAGATCAGATAGGGAAACATGATCGTCGCCAGCGTCACCGTGGTGTCGAACTTCCCCGGCGTGCCGGCAAAACCCGGCGCCACCAGATAGCGCACGATCAGCGGCATCGACAGTTCCATGATGATCGTCAGCGCCAGCAGCGCCGTGAACAGCACGCCGAACACTTCCTCAGAAAAGCGCTTGGCGCCTTCGGTACCGTGGGTCTCGATCTCCTTGGCGAACAGCGGCACGAAGGCGGCGTTGAAGGCGCCTTCGGCAAACAGCCGGCGAAAGGTGTTGGGAAACTGGAAAGCGGCGTTGAAGGCATCGGCGACCGGTCCGGTACCGAGTGCGGCGGCCATCAGCATCTCGCGGCCGAAACCGAGCGCGCGGCTCATCAGCGTGCCGGAAGCGACCGTTGCGAATTTCTTGACGAGGCTCATGCTTTTGGGAACTGCCTGCGAAATTGGGACAAAGTGATGGTCGTTGTCACTCGGCCGCCGCCCTGGACTTGCCGCCGCGTTCGGGCACGATGCCTTCGAGCGTTGCCATCAGCCGATTGCGGATGGTGGCGATGCGGGCCGGGCTATCTATCTTCTGGCCAGTGAGATCGGTGACATAGAAAGTGTCGATGACCTTTTCGCCGAAGGTGGTGATGTGGGCCGATGCGATGTCGAGCGACAGGTCGGAAAGCGTTCCGGTGATCTCCGACAGCAGTCCCGGCCGGTCGAGGCCCTCGACCTCGATGACTGAAAAACGGTTCGACAGCGTGTTGCGGATTTCGGCGCGCGGCGGGATCTTGAACACCTTGGAGCCGCGCCGCGGCTTGGTGCGCTTCTCGATCATTTCCGGCAGCCAGCTCTTGCCCGACAGCACGTCCTCGATCAGCCGGCCGACACGCTCGGCACGCCGGCGCTCGTCCTCGTCGCGATCGAATTCTCTGCTGATCAGGATCGTGTCGAGGGCGCGGCCATCCGACGTCGTGAAGATCTGCGCGTCGACAATGTTGCCGCCGGCTCCGGCGCAAGCCCCGGCGATGACCGAGAGCAGACGGGGGTGGTCCTGCGCCAGCACGGTGATTTCGGTCACCGCCTCGAACTGGTGGGTCTTGACCATGGTGGCAAGCTTGTTGCCTGACACGTCGGCTTCGCGGATGAACTCGGCATGGCGCAACTGGTCTGCGAGATCGACGGTCAAAAGGTAATTCTCGTAGTGTTGGCCGACATAGCGCTTGCGGGCCTTGTCCGGCCAGTCGGCAAGCGCCTCGGCCAGAAGCTCGCGCGCCGCCGCCGTGCGCTGGGCGCGCGACACTTCCGAAAACCCGCCGGTCAGCAGCAATTCGGTCTCGTAGTAGAGCGTGCGCAGCAGCTGGCCCTTCCAGCCGTTCCAGACACCGGGTCCGACGCCCCTGATGTCGCAGACGGTGAGGATCAAAAGCAGCTTCAGCCGCTCGACCGACTGCACGATCGCGGCAAAATCCTCGATGGTCTTGCGGTCGTTGAGGTCGCGGGTCTGCGCCGTCATCGACATCACGAGGTGGTTCTCGACCAGCCAGGCCACGGTTTCGGTATCGGCCGGCGACAGCCCCATATGCGGGCAGATGCGACGGGCGATCCTGGCCCCGGCCTCGGAATGGTCCTCCGGCCTGCCCTTGGCGATGTCGTGCAGCAGTACGGCGACATAGAGCGCCTCGCGGCTCTTCTTCAGGCCCGGCATCAGCGTGTGCGACAGGGGGTGGACCTTTTCGCCGTCGCCGCGCTCGATCTCGGCCAGCACGCCGATGCAGCGGATCAGATGCTCGTCCACCGTGTAGTGGTGGTACATCGAGAACTGCATCATGGCGACGATCTTGCCGAAATCCGGGATCAGCCTGCCGAGCAGTCCGGCTTCGTTCATGCGACGCAGATTGAGTTCGGCATTGCGATCCGAGGTCAATATGTCGAGGAACAGCCGGTTGGCCTCCTCGTCGCGCCGCAGCGACTTGTTGACCAGGCCGAGCGAACGGGTCAGCAGCTTCAGCGCGTCAGGGTGGAATTCCAGACCGTGCTTGTCGGCGAACCAGAACAGCCTGAGCAGATTGACCGGATCGCGCTCGAACACCTGGTCGTCGGCGATGTTGATGCGGTGGTTGTCGACAATGAAGTCGGAAGTACCGGCCAGCTTGCGCTTGCGCCTGGAGAAAGTCAGGAAGATGCGGTTGAAGCCAGGTACGTGCTTGGCCTGCTCCTCCTCGAGCGCGGCGCAGAAGATGCGGGTCAGGTCGCCGACGTCCTTGGCAACGAGAAAGTAGTGCTTCATGAAGCGCTCGACCGCCGACAGGCCGGGGTGTGTGGTGTAGCCGAGCCGTTCGGCGATCTCGCGCTGGATGTCGAAATGCAACCGCTCTTCGGCCTTGCCGGTGAGGAAATGCATGTGGCAGCGTACCGCCCACAGGAAATCCTCGGCCTTCTGGAACTCGCGGTATTCGCCCTCGGTGAAGACGCCCTTGTCGACCAGTTCCTCACCGGTGCGCACCCGATAGAAATATTTGCCGATCCAAAACAGCGTCTGCAGGTCGCGCAGGCCGCCCTTGCCGTCCTTGACGTTGGGCTCGACCAGATAGCGGCTTTCGCCGGCCTTGGCATGGCGGTCATCGCGTTCGGCAAGCTTGGCCTGGACATATTCGGGGCCGGTCGTGCGCACCACCTCATGGTCGAACCGCAGCATCAGTTCATCATAGAGCTTTTCCTCGCCCCACAGGAAACGTGCTTCGAGGATCGAGGTGCGAATGGTGACATCGGTGCGCGACAGGCGCAGGCATTCGTCGATGTTACGGGTGGCGTGGCCGACCTTCAGCCCCAGGTCCCACAGCATGTAGAGCATGTATTCGACTGTCTGTTCGCCCCACGGCGTCTGCTTGTAGGGCAGCAGGAACAGAAGGTCGATGTCGGATCCGGGCGCCAGCGTTCCACGGCCGTAGCCGCCGACAGCGACAACGGCCATGCGCTCCGCCGAAGACGGGTTCTTGACCCGGTAGACATGGGTGACGGCGAAATCGTAAAGCGCCCGGATGATCTCGTCCATGAGGTGCGACAGCCGCGCCGCGCAGGCGCTGCCGCCGCCATCGTCCATCAGCATGCGTTCGGCAATGGCGCGCCCTTCCGCCAGTCGTCCCTTGAGCAGTTGGAGCACGCCATTGCGCGCGACCTGCCCAGAGCCGTCGCCCGCCGTGGCCGCGGTCAGCGCGGTCATCTCGCGGCGCAAGGCTTCGCCGTCGATCAATTCGTCGAGCTTCAGGGAGATTCTTGCCATATACCCAGCCGGCCTTGCCGTTTCGGCGGCGTCTATAGCGCGTTTTCGCGGCGCTGGGTATGGGGCGTTGAAAGCCGGTTCAAGACCCGGCTGAGCTCTGGCTCGGATAGATAAATGGAATGACCATTCTCCGCTTCAGTCGACAGAAATCGGCAATGCGCTTGCCTATTCGCCGAGCCTCGGCTTTTACCTTCGCTATGGCTGTCTTTCTGCGTCTCCCGGTCCCGGCGGCGCACTGGATATCGCGCTTTTCCCTGAGCAGGCTTGGCAATTGGAGCGCCCTGTCGCCAAGGAACTGATCTTGTGCGCAGAGCGCAGGAACAAGCTGATAGATCGTCTCGTCTCGCAAAACCGAAAACTCGGGGTTGAAGACAAGGTCGTCGACAGCGATGCCGATCTCCTCTGTGGCCTTGATCAGGTCGAGCGCGGTTTGCCTGGAGATGATGTAGCCGGCGGTTCCTATATGTCCGGCGTCGAGTTTGGATGTGGAAAAGCCGTGACCGATGGCAATGCGCTTGCGTCGGATCACGGTCTTGCAAAAATAGCTTTCGAGCTTGACGACTTCGGCATCGGCTGGAATCCAGTCGCTGTCGCGAAGCAATGCGCCGGCTTTCGCGGCAAAGACGATGTCGTCCTCGAAGATTGCCCCGTAGCGAGCGTCGCCTTGCGCGATGGCGGCCCAGCAGGCCCGGTGACTGAGCAGGCAGGCGATCTCGCCGTCAGTCAATGGCAGCCTGTTCCGATATCCGACATTTTGCGGCAGCTGGTCCAGGTCCGGCCGATCCCGTGCGTCGATGGCCTGAACGCGTTCGAATGGGACGTCGATGCGGGCAAACTCCGCCGTCACACGGGCAAGGCGATCGGGAGACCGATCGAGATTGATGACCAGACGCTTCATTGCCAAAGAAAATCTCACCCCGGGACGCTCGCTCTCTAGCAGGCGTGGTGTTGCCGCGTGAGACTTTTTTTGGGGTGGATGGACGCGCGGTGGACCGGAGAAGAAAAGTCGAAACAGCCCTTGACCTTCCAGTTACTGGAAGCCCTATCTCCACGTCACACACCGATCCATCGAGGCATTTTCGAATGACGCATTCCGATCACGATCATCACGCGCATGGTAGCTGCTGCTCGACAAAAGGCGCGGTGCCCACCACGAAGAGCGTCGTCCGCGACCCGGTCTGCGGCATGACTGTCGATCCGGTCGCCGGCAAGGCGACGACCGAGCATAATGGCCATCCCTATCATTTCTGCAGCCAGGGCTGCCGCGCGAAATTCGTCGCCGAGCCGGAAAAATTCCTGACGGCCACCGATCCGGTCTGCGGTATGAGCGTCGACCGCGCGACAGCCAGGCACTTTGCCCGCCACGAAGGCCAGGGCTTTTACTTCTGCTCGGCCGCCTGCCAGGCGAAATTCGAGGCGGAGCCGCAAAAATATCTCGGCGACAGGCCGGCACCGCAGCCGATGCCCAAAGGCACGCAATACACCTGCCCGATGCATCCCGAAATCATCCGCGACAAGCCAGGATCCTGCCCGATCTGTGGCATGGCGCTGGAGCCGATGGGCGTACCAACGGGCGATGAAGGGCCAAATCCCGAGCTGGTCGATTTCACCAGGCGGTTCTGGGTGAGCGCTGCCTTGTCGGTCCCCCTTCTGATCATCGCCATGGCACCCATGATCGGCCTGACGTTTGAAGGTCTGGTCGAGGACCGGGCAAAAGTCTGGATCGAACTGGTCCTGGCAAGTCCGGTGGTGCTTTGGGCCGCCTTCCCCTTCTTCCACCGCGGCTGGGACTCGCTCGTCAACCGCAGCCCCAACATGTGGACGCTGATCTCGCTCGGCGTTGGTGCTGCCTATCTCTACAGCGTCGTCGCCACACTGTTTCCGGATATCTTTCCGCATCAGTTCCGCGGCCATGGCGGTGCGGTACCGGTCTATTTCGAGGCTGCTGCCGTCATCGTTGCGCTGGTCTTCCTTGGCCAGGTGCTGGAGCTCCGCGCCCGTGAAAAGACCGGCTCGGCAATCCGCGCCTTGCTTGATCTCGCGCCGAAGACCGCGCGGCTGATCGCCGCCGACGGTTCCGAAAGCGATGTGCCGCTCGATGCCGTCAAAGCCGGCGATCGCCTGCGCATACGCCCCGGTGACGCCGTGCCGGTCGATGGCACGGTGCTGGAAGGGCGATCCTCGATCGACGAATCGATGATCACGGGCGAGCCGTTGCCGGTCGAGAAGGTCGAGGGCGATGCGCTGACCGGCGGCACGCTCAACAAGAATGGTGCGCTGATCATGCGCGCTGAGAAGGTCGGCGCCGAGACGACGCTGGCGCGCATCGTCGATCTCGTCGCCAAGGCGCAGCGCTCGCGCGCCCCGATTCAAGGGTTGGCCGATCGCGTTTCTTTCTACTTTGTCCCGGCCGTCGTCCTTGTCGCGATTGTCGCTTTCATCGCCTGGGCCGTGTTTGGACCCGAGCCCAGCCTGATCTTTGCCATCGTCTCGGCGGTGTCGGTGCTGATCATCGCTTGCCCCTGTGCGCTCGGCCTCGCCACGCCGATGTCGATCATGACCGCAACCGGGCGCGGAGCGCATGCCGGCGTGCTGATCAAGGAGGCCGCAGCACTCGAACGCTTCGCTTCCGTCGACACGCTGATCGTCGACAAGACGGGGACGCTGACCGAAGGCCGGCCGAAGCTGACCGATGTCGTTGCGGCAAACGGTTTTTCCGAGGAGGAATTGCTGGCGCTTGCCGCCGGTCTGGAGAAGGGGTCGGAGCATCCTCTGGCTGAAGCCATCGTCGACGGCGCTGCTACGCGCGGCGTGACCGTTGCCGAGGCCAGCGCCTTCGAGGCGGTCACCGGCAAGGGCGTGTCCGGTTCGGTCTCGGGAAAGACGGTCGCGCTCGGCAATGCCGCGATGATGGCGGACCTTGGCGTCGACATCGCAGCCATCTCTGCCAAGGCCGAGGCGTTGCAACTCGAAGGCAAGACGGCGATGTTCGTCGCTGTCGACAAGAAGCTGGCCGGCATCGTCGCCGTCGCCGACCCTATCAAGGCAACGACGGCCGAGGCGATCAAGGCGCTGCATGAAAGCGGCTTGCGCATCATCATGGCGACCGGCGACAATGAACGCACGGCCAACGCGATCGCCAGAAGCCTCGGCATCGACGAGGTCCGCGCCGCCCTGCTGCCGGAACAGAAGGCAGCCCTTGTCGAGGAACTGCGCGCAAAAGGCGCCGGTGTTGCCATGGCCGGCGACGGCGTCAACGACGCACCGGCCCTTGCCGCCGCCGATGTCGGCATCGCCATGGGCACTGGCGCCGATGTCGCTGTCGAAAGCGCCGGTATCACTCTGGTCAAGGGCGACCTCAACGGTATCGTGCGCGCCCGCACGCTGGCGCAGGCGACGATCCGCAACATCCGCCAGAACCTGTTCTTTGCCTTCCTCTACAATGTGCTTGGCGTGCCGGTCGCCGCCGGCGTGCTCTATC
>NZ_RZTF01000058.1:7016-7822 GCF_004023175.1 Mesorhizobium sp. M7A.F.Ca.MR.362.00.0.0 | reverse complement strand
TGCTCTATCCGCTCACCGGCACGCTTCTGTCGCCGATGCTGGCGGCGGCGGCGATGAGCCTGTCTTCGGTGTCGGTGATCGCAAACGCGTTGCGGCTGAGAACATTGAAACTCTGATCCAAGCCCCCAAATACGAAACCCATCCAACAGGAGACCATGAATGACCTTCGCCAAAAAACTCGTGCTGCTGCTGATGGCAGCCGGAATGCTGGTTGCCGTCTTCCTCGAAAGCGTTCCGGCGCAAAGCGAAGAGATGAAACACGACATGGGCGCCATGGCGGCGGATGCGACCAGCCCTTCGACGGAAGGCTACAAGGCGGCGATGGACAAGATGCATACCGACATGATGGCGTCCGACTATACCGGCAATGCCGATGTCGATTTCGTCAGAGGCATGATCCCGCACCATCAGGGTGCGATCGACATGGCCAAGGTCGAACTCGCCAATGGCAAGGATCCGGAAATCCGCAAGCTGGCCGAAGGCGTCATCGCCGCGCAGGAAGCCGAGATCAAGCAGATGCAGGCCTGGCTCGCCGCCCATCCGGTGAAGTAAGTCTTCAGCCATCGCCAGCGCGGCGAGAGCGCCTCTGGATTTCTCGTCCAGCCTGTGATGCGATCGGCCCAAATGGAGCCCGCCATGCCGTCGACCATCAGAACCACCAAACTGCCCTCAGGCGAAGCCGTTCAGGTGCTTGGCCAGGGCACATGGAAGATGGGCGAGGATATCAGTCGCCGCGCCGATGAGGTGAATGCTCTGAAGCTCGGCCTCGACCTCGGCATCACGTTGATCGACACCGCCGAAATGTA
>NZ_RZTF01000058.1:0-6948 GCF_004023175.1 Mesorhizobium sp. M7A.F.Ca.MR.362.00.0.0 | reverse complement strand
ACGAGACCTTCCTGGTCTCGAAAGTTCTGCCGTCGAACGCTTCACGCGCGGGCGTGCAGCGCGCCTGCGAAAACAGCCTGAAACGCCTGCGCACCGACCGCATCGACCTCTATCTCTTGCATTGGCCCGGCAGCGTGCCTCTGACCGAAACGGTCGCGGCTTTCGAGACCTTGAAAAAGGCTGGCAAGATCCGCCACTGGGGCGTCAGCAATTTCGACACCGACGAGATGGAAGAGCTGATTGGCGTGCCCGATGGCGGCAATGTCCAGACCAACCAGGTGCTTTACAATCTGGTCCGGCGCGGCCTCGAATTCGACCTGGCGCCCTGGAGCCGGCAGCGCAACATTCCGCTGATGGCCTATTCGCCGGTTGAGCAGGGCGCGTTGGCGCGCAATGCCAGGCTCGACGCGGTCGCCGCTCGCCACGATGCGACCTCCGCGCAGATCGCCTTGGCCTGGGTGGTGCATCAGGAGGGCATCATCGCCATCCCGAAGGCCAGCAGCCGGGAGCATGTCCGCCAGAACATCGCGGCGCTCGACATCAAGCTGACGCCGCAGGACATCGCCGATCTCGACCGCGCCTTCCCGCCACCAGCGCGCAAGCGCGGGTTGGAGATGATCTGACTATGTCCCCGCCAGCCCCTTCAGCCGGTAGAGTGCTTCCAGTGCCTCGCGCGGCGTCATCTCGTCGGGATTGATCTCGCCGAGCGCCGCCCCCAGCGCATCGCTTTTGGGCGGCTTCGGCGCTTCCCGCTTCACCGCCACCGAAAACAGCGGCAAATCGTCCACCAGCCGGTTCGTCTTGCCCGAAACCTCACCTTCCTCAAGCTGGTGCAGCACTTCCTTGGCCCGGTCGACCACCGCTTCCGGCAGGCCGGCCAGCCGTGCCACCTGCACGCCGTAGGAGCGGTCGGCGGCCCCCTTGCCGACCTCGTGCAGGAAGACGACGTCGTTTTCCCATTCCTTGACCCGCATGGTCACGTTGGAGAGCCGCGCCAGCTTGCCGGCCAGCGAGGTCATTTCGTGAAAGTGAGTAGCGAAGATCGCCCGGCAGCGGTTCTTCTCATGCAGATACTCGACCGCCGCCCACGCGATCGACAGGCCGTCGAAAGTGGCGGTGCCGCGGCCGATCTCGTCGAGGATAACCAGTGCGCGCTCGCCGGCCTGGTTGAGGATCGCCGCCGTCTCGACCATCTCGACCATGAAGGTCGAGCGGCCGCGCGCCAGATCGTCCGAGGCGCCGACCCGCGAGAACAGCCGGTCGACGACGCCGATATGGGCCGATGTCGCCGGCACGAAGGAGCCGGTCTGGGCCAGGATGGCGATCAGTGCGTTCTGCCGCAGGAACGTCGATTTGCCGCCCATGTTGGGGCCGGTCAGGAGCCAGATCGCGCCGTTCCTGGCGCTGCCCTCCGGCGACAGGTCGCAATCATTGGCAACGAACGGGCCTTCGCCCGAACGGCGCAAGGCCTGTTCGACCACCGGATGCCGCCCGCCCGTAATCTCGAAGGCAAGGCTCGAATCCACCACCGGCCGGCACCAGGCTTCGCTTTCCGAAAGCAGCGCGAGCGCCGCCGACACGTCGAGCACGGCCAGCGCATCGGCGCCGGCACGGATCTTTTCCGCCTCGCCAACCGCTTCCGCCGTCAGCGCCTCGAAGGCGGTCAGTTCGATGCTCAGCGCCCGGTCGGCGGCATTGGCGATCTTGGTCTCGAGTTCGGCAAGCTCGGTCGTGGTGAAGCGCATGGCGTTGGCCATGGTCTGGCGGTGGATGAAGCGCGCCTTGGCGCCATCGCTGCCGGTCATCACCGCATGATGGTTGGCGGTCACCTCGATATAGTAGCCAAGCACATTGTTGTGCCGGATTTTCAGCGAGCGGATGCCGGTCTCGTCGATCAGCGAGCGCTCCAGCCCGGCGATCACCTTTCGCGATTCGTCGCGCAGCGCCCGCATCTCGTCGAGATCGGCATGGTAGCCGCCGCGCAAGAAGCCGCCATCGCGCTTGAGCAGCGGCAGTTCGTCGCCCAGCGCCTGGGTCAGATGCTGGGCCAGCGCCTGGGGCAGAGCATGGATGGCGGCGAGTGCCGCCGCAAGTTCCGGGGGCAGGGCGGTCGCGGCAAAGATTTCGGCGATCGCGCCTGCCGCCTCGAAGCCGGCGCGCAGCGCGCCAAGGTCGCGCGGCCCACCCCGGTTGAGCGCCAGCCTCGACAGTGCGCGCGGCATGTCAGCAACGCTCTTCAGGCTCGACCGCACCGCCTGGCAGAGCCGCGTTTCGGAACGGAAGAACGACACCGAATCCAGCCTGGCGCCGATCGCAGCCGGGTCGGTCAGCGGCGCCATCAGCCGGTCGGCGAGCAGCCTTGCGCCGCCGCCGGTCACCGTGCGGTCGATCGCCTTGAACAGCGACCCTTCGCGGCTGCCCGACAGTGTGCGCAGCAGCTCGAGATTGCCGCGCGTCGCCGGATCGATGAACAGGGTCGAGCCCTGCTCTTCGCGCTCGGGCCGCGACAGCGGCGGGCGCTCGGCCTTCTGCGTCTTCTCGACATAGGCGATGGCGCCAGAGATCGCCGACAGTTCGGCGCGCGAAAAGGCGCCAAAACTATCCGGCGTCGCCACATCGAAGAAGCGGGCGATGCGTCCCGTGGCCGAGGCCGAATCAAACAGCGACGGCGGCTGCGGGCTGGCGACGCGGCCGAGCACGTCGAACACCGGTTTCAACTCCGGATCGTGGAACACCGGCTCGGCAACGATCAGTTCGCGCGGATCGACTCGGAAGATGTCGGCCAGCAGCCGGTCGGCGGTGGTGTCGGTGACGCGGAAGGCGCCGGTCGAGATGTCGATCCAGGCCAGCGCGAAGGAGTGGTCCGCTCCGCCTTTCACCCGCCCCAGTGCCATCAGGAAGCTCGATTCCGAGGGCGCCAGCAATTTGTCCTCGGTGATGGTGCCCGGTGTCACCAGCCGCACGACGTCGCGGCGCACCACCGATTTGCCGCCGCGTTTCTTGGCCTCGGCCGGATCCTCGATCTGTTCGCAGACGGCGACGCGGAAACCCTGGCCGATCAGCTTCTGCAGATAGTCGTCGGCGGCATGCACCGGCACCCCGCACATCGGGATGTCGAGCCCTTGATACTTGCCGCGCTTGGTCAGCACGATGCCGAGCGCCCGGCTCGCCTTCTCGGCGTCGTCGAAGAACAGCTCGTAGAAATCGCCCATGCGATAGAACAGCAGCGAATCGGGGTTCGCCGCCTTGATCTCGATAAATTGCTCGATCATCGGCGTGGCGCCGGCGTGGACGGTCGGCGCCGGCGTCATCGCCTCGGGGGCGTCTGGCTCGTTCGGGCTGTGCATGTTCATGCGCGGCACGCTAGCAGATGTGATGATGCGGTTTAATGCCGGCGCTTCGAAAAACAGGGGACGACTGGACGGCAGCTTGTCCGCAATTGCCGATGCGGACGGCGATTCCCGCGCGCTGGCGGTTTACACGCGGCGGCGCGTGGTCTTAATTCGGACCGAAACAAAGCACCCGCTTCAAGGAGGTGCCGCACCGGTGAGGAAATCAAGAACATCATGGCCAGGAAAACCGAGAACAGCGGTCCGTCCGTCAGCGCGCAGGAAGCGCTCGAATTCCACGCCATGGGTCGGCCGGGCAAGCTGGAGGTCGTCGCCACCAAGCCGATGGCGACGCAACGCGACCTCAGCCTCGCCTATTCGCCTGGTGTCGCGGTTCCGGTCCTGGCCATCGCCGAGGACCCCAGCCGCGCCTTCGACTACACGACGCGCGGCAACATGGTCGCCGTCATCTCCAACGGCACGGCTATCCTCGGTCTAGGCAATCTCGGCGCGCTGGCCTCCAAGCCGGTGATGGAGGGCAAGGCGGTGCTGTTCAAGCGCTTCGCCGATGTCGATTCCATCGACCTCGAGGTCGACACCGAGGACGCCGACGAATTCATCAACTGCGTGCGGTTCCTCGGGCCCTCTTTCGGCGGCATCAACCTCGAGGACATCAAGGCGCCGGAGTGCTTCATCATCGAGCAACGCCTGCGCGAGTTGATGGACATTCCCGTCTTTCACGACGACCAGCACGGCACCGCCATCATCTCGGCCGCCGGCCTGATCAACGCGCTGGAGATCACCGGCCGCGACATGAAGACCACGAAGATGGTCTGCAACGGCGCTGGCGCCGCCGGCATCGCCTGCATCGAGCTGATGAAGGCGATGGGCTTTGCGCCGGAAAACATCATCCTGTGCGACACCAAGGGCGTCGTTTTCCAGGGCCGCACCGAAGGCATGAACCAGTGGAAATCGGCGCATGCGGTCAAGACCGAGGCGCGCAGCCTCGCCGAGGCGCTCGACGGCGCCGACGTCTTCCTCGGCCTCTCCGCCAAGGGCGCGCTGACCACCGCCATGGTGCAGTCGATGGCCAAGAACCCGATAATCTTCGCCATGGCCAATCCCGACCCGGAAATCACGCCGGAGGAAGTGGCCGAGATCCGCACCGACGCCATCATGGCCACCGGTCGTTCTGATTACCCCAATCAGGTCAACAACGTGCTCGGCTTCCCCTACATCTTCCGCGGCGCGCTGGATGTCAGGGCAACCACGATCAATGACGACATGAAGATCGCCGCCGCGCAGGCGCTGGCGGCGCTGGCGCGCCAGGATGTGCCCGACGATGTCGCCGCTGCCTATCAGGGCAACCGGCCGAAATTCGGCCCCAACTACATCATCCCGGTGCCGTTCGACCCGCGCCTGATCTCGGCCATTCCGATCGCGGTCGCCAAGGCGGCGATGGATTCAGGCGTCGCCCGCAAGCCGATCCTCGATCTCGACCGTTACGCGCAGGAGCTGTCGGCCCGCCGCGACCCGATCGCCTCGACCCTGCAGCGCATCTACGACCGGGTGCGCCGCCAGCCCAAGCGCATCGTCTTCGCCGAGGGCGAGGAGGAGCAGGTCATGCGTGCCGCCGTCTCCTATGTGAACCAGAAGCTCGGCACCGCCATCCTGCTCGGACGCGACGACGTCATCAAGGAGAACGCCAAGCACGCCGGCATCGACCTCAACAAGCAAGGCATCGAGATCATCAATGCAAGGTTGTCGCGCCGCAACGGCATCTACACCGACTATCTCTACGAGCGCATGCAGCGCAAAGGCTTCCTGTTCCGCGACTGCCAGCGGCTGATCAACAACGATCGCAACCACTTTGCCGCCTGCATGGTGGCGCTGGGCGACGCCGACGGCATCGTCACCGGAGTCACCCGCAACTATTCGACCGCGCTCGACGACATCCGCCGCGTCATCGACGCCAAGCCCGGCCACCGCGTCATCGGCGTCTCGATCGTGCTGGCGCGAGGCAAGACCGTGCTGGTCGCCGACACCGCCGTGCACGATATGCCGAATGCCGAGCAGATCGCCGACATCGCCGAGGAGGCCGCGGGCTTTGCCCGCCGCATGGGTTATGAGCCGAGGCTCGCCATGCTCGCCTATTCCACCTTCGGCCATCCACAGGGCGAGCGCTCCGAACGCGTCCAGGAAGCGGTGCGCATCCTCGACAAGCGCCGCGTCGATTTCGAATATGACGGCGAAATGGCCGCCGACGTGGCGCTCAACGCGCGGGCCATGGCGCAATATCCGTTCATAAGGCTGACCGGCCCGGCCAATGTGCTGATCATGCCGGCGTTCCACTCGGCCTCGATCTCGACCAAGATGCTGCAGGAACTCGGCGGCTCGACCGTGATCGGCCCGCTGCTGGTGGGACTGAACAAGCCGGTTCAGATCGTGTCGCTGAACGCCAAGGACTCGGACATCGTCAACATGGCGGCGATCGCGGCGTATACGGCGGGGACTTGAGCGGCGAGCCTTAGCGGTGAGTCCGGGAGGCGTTCAGCCCGGCGCGAACACGCGCGCGGCCTCGACGACCTCGTCCACCTGATCCTGCCGCAGCAAGTCGATCGGGACGCGGCCGTCGAGCTGCGCCGAGGGGCGAGTCAGCCACAGCCACACCAGTCTGGGATTGCTGATCAGCGACAGCACGTCGCGAATGCCCGCTACCGGCCGGCCGTCGACGAACTGCGCCAGCGGGAAGACATGTTTGCGGCCGCCCTTGCGCAAGGCGATGACCTCGCCCCGCCGCTGCCAGCGGTGCAGGGTCGAGCGGGCGATACGCAAATTCTCTTCCAGATAGGTCGAGCCGGCGACGCGGCCCGCCCAGTCCTCGATCAGCATCGATTCGAGATCGTCGGATTTTGGCAGCGAAGGAGGCTCGACATCGGCCAACGGGGTCGTCGGCGGATTGATCACGCCGGCTATACCGGCTTCGCTGCGGCGCGCGGCTTCCGCCGCCAGCGCGCGCACGAATTTCGAGGCCAGGCCGGGCAGGTCGGTATGGATGGCGTCGATAGCGCGCTGGTGCTTCGGTGACAGCAAGGTGACGGCGGACGCTATGCTGCCGGCGATTTTGCCGACCGAGACCATGGTGGGCTTGTTGATGGTCTCGTCATAGTGGGCAAGCGCGCGTTCGACGTCTTCGGCGACCATCTCGGCGAAGTCGTCCTGCTTGAGGCCCTGGATCTGAAATCTGTTCATACATCTGTCTTCTGGGCCGCGCTCTCCTCCCACAGCTGCGGCCGGCTTTTGAATCTCTAGAGCGTAAAGCGGAAATCGCGACGGCAACAGATGCTGCGGCCCGACAGCTCGCTGTCTTGCATTTCTTGACATCCCAACTGGCTGTTGGCGCCCCGAAAGGTCAGTCGCGGGGCGCCAGATTGCGTGTAGGTGCGATGTGTGACAGCCGCGCGACGGTGAGAAGCGGAGGCGGCCTTCCCTTCTCCCCCTGTGGGAGAAGGTGGATTGGCGCGCAGCGCCAAGACGGTTGAGGGGTGTTGGACGGAGTACCGTCAGTGCCAAGCTGGAGCACCCCTCATCCGTCGCCTTCGGCGACACCTTCTCCCAC
>NZ_RZTF01000590.1:0-2664 GCF_004023175.1 Mesorhizobium sp. M7A.F.Ca.MR.362.00.0.0 | reverse complement strand
CCTGCACACCCGCCGCCACGAGGCGGAACTGCGGCTGAAGGCGGCCGAGCAGAACCTCGAACGACTGGACGACGTCGTCGGCGAGCTGGAAAGCCAGATCGAAAGCCTGAAGCGCCAGGCGCGCCAGGCCTCCCGCTTCAAGAACCTGTCGGCCGATATTCGCAAGGCCGAAGCGACGCTCTTGCATCTGCGCTGGACGCTGGCCAAGACCCAGGAAGGCGAGGCGCGTTCGGCGCTGGCGGTTGCGACAGCCCTTGTCGGCGACCGCGCCGCGGCCCAGATGGCCGCTGCCAGGGAGCAAGGTATCGGCGCTCACCGGTTGCCGGATTTGCGCGACGCGGAAGCCGCCGCCGCCGCTGCCTTCCAGCGCCTGTCGATCGCCAAGTCGCAGATCGAGGAGGAAGCCGGCCGCATCCGCGCCCGTCAGAGCGAACTCGAGCGCCGGCTGCAGCAGCTCGACGGCGATATCGCACGTGAAGAGCGCATGGTCCGCGACAATGCGGACATTCTCGAGCGCCTTCGCACCGAAGAGGCAGCACTCAATTCGGAAAATGCCGGCGCCGCCGAACGCGAAGCCACCACCCGTGCGGCGTTCGAACAGGCGGCGTCGACGCTTTCGCAAAGCGAAGCCAAGCTCGCCGCGCTGACCGCCGAACGGGCCGAGGCTGCCGCCTCGCGCAACCAGATCGAACGGACGCTGCGCGACACCGCCGAACGCCGCGACCGCTTCGCGCGCCAGCTTGCCGATGTCGACCGGGAATTGTCGGAGATACTCTCCAAGGTCGCTGGCCTGCCCGATCCGGCCGAGAAGCGGGTGTTGGTCGAACAGGCCATGGCGCTGCTGGAGGAGGCCGAGGCTGCGGTGTCGGAGACCGAGCAGTCGGTCATCGATGCCCGCGCCACGGAAAGTTCTGCCCGGCCACCGCTTCAGGATGCCAGGGCCGAGCTGGCGCGGATCGAAACCGAAGCGCGCACGCTGGCCAAAATCCTGAATGCAGCCAGCGGCGATCTCTTCCCAGCCGTGCTGGAGCAGATCAGCGTCGATCGCGGTTTCGAAACGGCGCTGGGTGCGGCCCTTGGCGAAGATCTCGACGTGCCGCTCGACCGCAGCGCGCCGGTGCATTGGGGCGAAAGCGCGATCCAGCCTGGCGACGCGGCTTTGCCGGAAGGCGTTAAAAGCTTGGCCAGCGTGGTCCACGCGCCGGCACAGCTCGCCCGCCGCCTGGCGCAGATCGGTATCGTCGATGCCGCCGGCGACGGCCGCCGGTTGCAGTCGCTGCTTGCTCCCGGCCAGCGGCTGGTCAGCCATGAAGGCGCGCTCTGGCGCTGGGATGGCTTTACCGCAAGCGCCGATGCGCCGACCGCCGCAGCACAACGGCTGGCGCAGAAGAACCGGCTGGCTGAGCTCGATGCCGAGGCGATACAAGCGACGCTCGTCCTGCGCCAGGCCGAGGATGCGCTGGGAGAGGCTGAACAGGCGCTCCGCCTGGCAAGCGAGGCCGAGCGCAACACGCGCCAGGCCGGTCGTGACGCTCAGCATCGGCTGGACGCTGCCCGCAATGCGCTGGCCGAGGCCGAAAGGGCCGGCGGCGAATTGCAGAGCCGGCGCGCCGCACTCGATGAGGCACGCGCCCGCATCGTCGACAGCCATGAGGAGATTTCGGCCGCCTTCGCCGAGGCGGAAATGCTGCTGCAGGACGCGCCCGATCTTGGCGATCTGCAATTACAGCTCGAACAGTCCTCGGCCAATGTCGCCCGCGACCGCGCCGCGCTTGCCGATGCGCGCGCGGTGCATGAGGGGCTGCGGCGCGAAGTCGAGGCGCGCGCGCGCCGGCTCGATGCCATTGGCGCCGAGCGCAGCAATTGGCTGGAGCGGGCCGAAAACGCCTCGACGCAGATCGCATCGCTCGGCGAACGCAGAGCCGAGGCCGAGGCCGAACGCGAGCGGTTGGCCGATGCTCCCGATGAAATCGACGCCAAGCGGCGTGCCTTGCTGTCGCAGCTCACCGAGGCCGAGAGCTTGCGCAAGGCGGCGGCCGACCGTCTGCAGGAAGCGGAGAACCGGCAATCCGAAATGGACAAGGCCGCCACCGGCGCCATCCAGTTCCTGGCCGAGGCGCGCGAGACCCGCGTTCGCGCCGAGGAGCGGCTGACCGCGGCCGACGAGCGCCGGCTGGAGGTCGAGGCGCGCATACAGGAAACGCTGAACACGCCGCCGCATCTGGTCATCCGCCACACCGGTCTGGAGGCCGACAGCCCGATGCCTGAGATGGCCGAGATCGAGCGTCAACTCGACAGGCTGAAGATCGAGCGCGAACGGCTCGGCGCCGTCAATCTGCGCGCCGAGGAGGAGCAGAAGGAGCTATCCGATCGGCTGGAGGCGATCGTCTCCGAGCGCGAGGACATCATCGAGGCGATCCGCAAGCTCAGGCAGGCGATCCAGAGCCTCAACCGCGAAGGCCGCGAGCGGTTGCTGGCCGCCTTCGAGGTCGTCAACGGCCATTTCCAGCGGCTGTTCTCGCATCTGTTCGGCGGCGGCACGGCGGAATTGCAGCTGATCGAATCTGACGATCCGCTCGAGGCTGGCCTCGAAATTCTTGCCCGCCCGCCCGGCAAGAAGCCGCAGACCATGACGCTGCTGTCCGGCGGCGAGCAGGCGTTGAC
>NZ_RZTF01000589.1:0-2673 GCF_004023175.1 Mesorhizobium sp. M7A.F.Ca.MR.362.00.0.0 | reverse complement strand
CAGGATCGCCGAGCAGATGCTTGGCGACGCCATCGACATCGGTCAGGAGGGTCTTGGTGCCGACCAGGAACACCAGACTCGGCTCGTGATATTCCGCCGAAGCGAGCACCGTGGTGTCGCAAGGCCTGTTGGCCTGGAACGCCGCCTCGATCGCCGGGCTCAGCCAGATCGGCTTCAGCGAAGGCGCGATGACGCCGAACAACAGCCCATAGGTGATGCCCGCGCAGACCGCGATGGCGCCGATGCGGGAGAGCGGCACTTGCAGCTGTCGCGAAAAAGCGAAATATCCTGCCGCCAGCGCCGCCGCGGCGGCCGGGATGCTCCACCAGGAGAAGGCGCCGGTGAGATAGATCGGCGCTCCCACGCAGACCGCCGCCAGGCCAAGGCTGACCACGGCAAGACCGAATGCGGTCGACCACCACAACCAATCCTGCCAGCGCCTGAGCGGCGCATTCGCCTCCTGCGGCGGCAAGGTCAGCAGCCAGCCGATCAGCAGCGCCATGCCGGGATAGGCCGGCAGGACATAGTGCGGCAGCTTGGTCGGGATCAGTTCGAACACCAGCCAGAACGGAATGTACCAGGCGAGGCAGAAACGCAGCCGGGGATCGTCGCGCAGACGGTTGAGGGCCTGCAGCCCGGCGCCGACCGCGATCAGACCGAACGGCCACATGAACAAGGAATAGGTCAGCATGTAGAAACCGGGCGGCAGACCGTGCGATTCCTCCCCCGAGGCGACCTTGGCCATCATGTCCTTGCCGACGGCATCACTGAGAAAGGCGCCGCCGCTCTTCCAGGTGATGAGGGCGACCCAGGGCAGCACGATGAGCAGCACCAGGGCGGCACCGCGCACGAGCTTCAGCTTCAGGAGCCAGCGCCAGTCGCGCTCGAAGGCAAACAAGGCGGCGACCGTCAGCACCGACAGGAGCGGAGCCACCGGCCCCTTGATAAGGATTCCAAGGCCTTGAGCAGCCCAGAAAATCCACGGCAGGTGGGCGGCTACCGGTTCGTTCCGGCGCGCTGCCAGATAGATCTGGGCGAGCGCGCCTTGCGCCGCCACGCAGCAGGCCAGCAGCATGGCGTCAGTCTTGGCGTCACGGCCCTCGAAGGCGGTGGCGAAGATAGCCGCCATCATCAGGCCGGCGGCGAGACCGGCATTGGCCCCGAACAGCTTGGTGCCTGTCCAGGCAATGCCGACGACGGCCAAGGCAATGCCAAGCATGGAGACGAGGCGGTAGACCCAGATCGGCGCCGCCGCCCCCTCGCCGCTCAGCGCCACGGCCGCCGATTGCAGCCAGTAGATGCCGATCGGCTTCTTGTAGCGCGAGGCATCCTGAAAACGGATGTCGACATAGTCGGAGGTTTCGACCATCTGCTTGGTGGCCTGGACAAAACGGGATTCGTCCCGGTCGACGGGTGGAAGGCTCGCCAGTCCGCTGAAAGTCATCAGCACGCTGAACAGAAAGAGAAAAAGATAGTTCCTGTTCATCGCGGAGCTTTCCGGATCTGATCTGCGGGATGGCCCCGTCGCGGCGCCTCAGGCCCTGCCCTGCGCGGCGCCTCAATACGCCAGCCCAAACGGCGAAGCAAGGATTCGCAAATGCCATCCGCGCGGGCACCAAAACCGGAAACCACTTTTGCTGATCGCCGGACCTTTGTCTGGCGCGCGATCGGACGCAAAACCGGAAACCACTTTTGCTGATCGCGCTTGGATGCTAAACGCCCGCGTTCATGCACACCCGAGCCACGCTGGCCGGACGCTTTCGGGAAAGAAAAAATGCCTGCCTTCAAATCGGATTTCCTGCGCACGATGAGCGAGCGCGGTTTCATCCACCAGACTTCGGATGATGCCGGTCTCGACACTATCTTCGCCAAGGAAACGGTGACGGCCTATATCGGCTTCGACGCCACCGCCAAGAGCCTGCACGCCGGCTCGCTGATCCAGATCATGATGCTGCACTGGCTGCAGCAGACCGGTCACCGGCCGATCGCGCTGATGGGCGGCGGCACCTCGATGATCGGCGACCCGTCCTTCAAGGACGAGGCGCGCAAGCTTTTGACCCCGCAGGACATCGAAGACAATCTGGCTGGCATCCGCCGCAACTTCATGCCCTACCTCAAATTCGGCAGCGGTCCGAACGACGCCATCATGGTCAACAACGCCGACTGGCTGATGGAGATCAACTACGTCAATTTTCTGCGCGATGTCGGCCGTCACTTTTCCGTCAACCGCATGCTGGCGTTCGATTCCGTCAAGCTGCGGCTCGATCGCGAGCAGTCGCTGTCGTTCCTCGAATTCAACTACATGATCCTGCAGGCCTATGATTTCGTCGAACTCTACAAGCGTCTCGGCTGCCGCCTGCAGATGGGCGGCTCCGACCAATGGGGCAACATCATCAACGGTATCGATCTCGGCCGCCGCATGGAGGACGCGCAGCTCTATGCGCTGACCACGCCGCTGCTCACCACCTCGTCGGGCGCCAAGATGGGCAAGTCGGCTTCGGGCGCGGTCTGGCTCGATGCGGAGATGCTGAGCCCCTACGAATTCTGGCAGTACTGGCGCAACACCGAGGATGCCGACGTCGCGCGCTTCCTGAAGCTCTACACGACGCTGCCGCTGGACGAGGTGGCGCGGCTCGAACGGCTCGGCGGATCCGAGATCAATGAGGCCAAGAA
>NZ_RZTF01000588.1:0-2695 GCF_004023175.1 Mesorhizobium sp. M7A.F.Ca.MR.362.00.0.0 | reverse complement strand
GATCATCGCCGACACCAATTTTCCGTCCGATTCCGTGGCGCGCCAGACGGCGCTCGGCCGCGTGCTGCGCATCGATGCCTCGGCGGCGCAAGTGGTCAAGGCGGTGCTGTCGCTCTACCCGCTCGATACATTCGTCGACGACTCGGCCGCGCGCATGGAAATTGTGGGCAAGCCCGACGAAATTCCGCCCGTACAAAGCGAAGTGCAAAGGGAGGTCGACAAGGCCGAGGGCAAGTCGTGGCCGATGATCGCGGTCGAGCGCTATGCCTTCTACGAGCGCGCCAAACAGGCCTATTGCGTCATCCAGACAGGTGAGCGCCGCTTCTACGGCTGCTTCGCCTTCCGCAAGGGCGTCGTGCCGCCGGATGCGGAGTAGCGGCATGGCCTCGGGCAAGCCTGTCGTCATGAAGCCTGTCGTCATATTGGGTGTGTTCGTCGCCGACACCGCTTACAGGGCGCAGCGCCAGCCGCGCATGGGCGAAACCATCCTCGGCACGTCCTTCACGCTGGGGCCGGGCGGCAAGGGTTCGAACCAGGCGGTTGCCGCCGGCAAGCTCGGCGCCGACGTCACCTTCCTCACCCGCCTCGGCGTCGATCCCTTCGCCGACATGGCCAGGCAAACCTGGGCGCAGGCGGGCGTCAAGAATGCCGTCATCGATACGCCGGAAAGCTACACCGGCGCGGCCTACATCTTCGTCGAAGAGACGACCGGCAACAACGCCATCATCGTCAGCCCCGGTGCCGCCATGCTGATCTCTCCAGCCGATATCGAAGCCAATGCCGGGCTGATCAGCGGTGCCGGCGTCTTTGTCACCCAACTCGAACAGCCGATCGAAGCAGCCATGCGGGCGCTGGAGATCGCGCGTGGGGCAGGGGTGACGACGATCCTCAATCCGGCCCCCGCGGCAAAGCTTCCCGACCGCATCTACACGCTCTGTGACTACCTCACGCCCAACGAGACCGAGACGGAGGAACTGACCGGGATGAAGGTGTCCTCGGTCGACGAGGCGCGGCGCGCCGCGGACAGTCTGCTGAAAAAGGGGGTCGGCACGGTCATCGTCACGCTCGGCGACAAGGGCGCGCTTTTGCACTCGAAGGAGCGCTCCGACCATGTTCCAGCCGTCAGCGCCGGCCCGGTGGTCGAAACCACGGGGGCAGGCGATGCCTTCAATGGCGGGCTTGCCGCAGCACTTTCGAGGGGCGTGGAGCCGCTGCAAGCGGTGCGCTTCGCCTGCGCCGTCGCCGGTATCTCCGTGACGCGACCGGGGACTGCACCGTCGATGCCGACATTGCGGGAGGTCGAGGCACTGCTGGCGAGGGGGTGATCTTGCAGGGCCAAGCGTAGGCAAGGGCTGAAAGGACCTGAGTGACCTCAGGTCTCTTGGACCTCAGGTCTCTTGCAAGACAATGTTTTTGACAATCAATGTCGACATTTCTCTGAAGCCAAGAGCTTGATACCCTTGAGAGAAATGGCGCGAGTGACGGGGCTCGAACCCGCGACCTCCGGCGTGACAGGCCGGCACTCTAACCAACTGAGCTACACCCGCGCATGGCGAACACGTGTCAGCCGTGTTCGTCGTTGGGGCGCTGGATAAGGGGTTCGCCACCGGGTGTCAAGCGTGACAGGACAGCATAACAGCAAACAGGAGAAGGTTTTTTGACAGCCGGCGTTTTGTTGGCAAAACCGGCATCCAACCAGGGCATCCTGCGCTCATTTGGCCTTGCGAAGCGGACCCTGACCGCTTAAAGGTCCGGCCCGGAGCGGGCGATTAGCTCAGTTGGTAGAGCGCTTCGTTTACACCGAAGATGTCGGCGGTTCGAGCCCGTCATCGCCCACCATTCCATTAGTCCATTCAATCTGTTGCCAAGACACGGAACCGAGTCGTTCGGTAGGTGCTGCAATCACGGCGGCAACAGTCGAAAATCATTGCCCTCCGGCAGCAACTGCCCGCCATCGACGACGATGGTCGTGCCGGTGATGTAGCTGGCATCGTCGGAGGCGAGGAACAGGAAGGCGTTGGCGACGTCGCGCGGGCTGCCGAGGCGGCCGAGCGGGATGGAGTCCTCCATGTTCTTGATGTAGGCCGCGCCGCGATGCAGCTCGATGGCTTCGGTCAGGATGTTGCCGGGCTCGACGCCGTTGACGGTGATGCCGTAGCCGGAGAATTCCAGTGCCGCGGCGCGGATGAAGCCGTTGATGCCGGCCTTGCTGGCCGAATAGTGGCCATGGCCCGGGCTGGTGACATGCGGGCCGGTGATGGACGAGGTGTAGAGCATGCGGCCGAAGCCTTGCGCCTTCATCGGCACCAGGGCCGCGCGGCTGGCGTTGAAGGTGCCGCGCAGGTTGACCGCCATGACGCGGTCCCAGTCGTCGGCGCTGGTGTTCTCGATCAGTTGCCAGGGATAGATGCCGGCATTCTGCACGATGATGTCGAGGCGGCCATGCTGCTTCAGCGCCAGCGCCACGGCGGCCTCGGCGTCGCTCATTTGCGAGATGTCGGTGCGGATGAAGGGGACGCCCAACTCGTCAGCGGTGGCTTGCCCGGCATCGGCCTCGGTGTCGGCGAGCACCAGCCTTGCGCCTTCCTCGGCAAAGCGTAGCGCGATGCCCTTGCCGATGCCGCGGGCGCTGCCGATGATCAGCGCTACCTTGTCCTGCAACCGATTGGTCATGCGAGCCGTCCTGTCATGCGAG
>NZ_RZTF01000587.1:2169-2699 GCF_004023175.1 Mesorhizobium sp. M7A.F.Ca.MR.362.00.0.0 | reverse complement strand
ATGCAGGTTTTGCCGATTTCCTTGTCGTCGGCAATGCCGGCGGCCTTGAGAGCAGCCTTGTCACAGCCGGCATCGAGAAGCTTGGTCTCGAACACTTCGCGCGTGCCGTGCTTTTCGCCCGGAATATAGGCGGCGATGTCCCAGTCGGGCAGCTTCGGATTGACCTGGCTCCACTTGGTGTTCGGATTGTCGACGAGCTTGCCGTCGACGACCAGCTTGGCCGCCAGCGCCTTGTAGATGTCGGCGGGAACCAGCGCCCAATCCGGGCCCTTGATGTCGGTGGCGAAGACGATGCCGTCATAGCCGATCCGGACTTCCTGGACTTCCTTCACGCCGGCGTCGGCGCAGGACTTGAGTTCGTCCGCCTTGATCGGACGCGACGAGTTGGCGATGTCGATGGTATCTTCGCCGACGCCCTTGCAGAATTCCTTGATGCCCGCGCCGCTGCCGCCGGATTCGACGACCGGGGTCTTGAAGTTGGTGAATGTTTCGCCGAACTGCTCGGCGACGATCTTGGCATAAGGTAACAC
>NZ_RZTF01000587.1:0-2159 GCF_004023175.1 Mesorhizobium sp. M7A.F.Ca.MR.362.00.0.0 | reverse complement strand
GCCGTATAGAGGAATTTCTTCATGTGGCCTGCTCCTGTTCGGAAGATGGTCTCTCGGCGCTCGTCAGTCGGCGCCCGCTGAGGCCAATAGCCTTCGATTATAACAGTCGCATGACAGTTTGATGTCACCCCGGTAACGCGTCATCGGGATGAGCAGAATGCCGCCTGGCCGGCACTCCCGACGCAGCCCCGCTTTGTCACCGGAATCAGGGACTTGCTCGATTCGGTCGAGGCTGGCCGGCGATTTGGGGATCAGCCGGCCTTTATGAAGAAAAGCCGGACGGGAGCGCGTTGCTCTCAGCCAGACGGTGTCGTGGCCGGGCCATCGCCGAAAACAGGTCCGTTGGGGTAGGTTGACGCTGTCTCATGCCGGCGGTCGCTGCTCCCGCCCGTAACTGGGAAGAGCGGAATTCGAATGTCGCCATTGTCTCGGCTGGATGCCGCCTTTCATATGGTGCGATCGCACCATAGTCTTGGCCGCTGACAGGGGCGCGAATCTTCGCCGTATTCCCGGTACTCGGGCAGAGCCGGCCTTAGCCGGCGTTGCGCTGCGCCTGCAGGCTGGCGCCGACCCAGCGCTCGACCTTCTCGAGCAACGCCCGGGGACTGATCGGCTTGGGCAGATAGTCGTCCATGCCTGCCTCCAGGCAGCGCTCGCGGTCGCCCTTCAGCGCATGCGCGGTGACGCCGACGATCGGCACATGCGTGCCGGTTTCTTCCTCCAGCCGGCGAATGGCGGCGGTTGCTTCGAGACCGTTCATCTCCGGCATGGAGACATCCATCAGGATCATGCACGGGTTGAGCCTGCCGAAGGCGTCGAGCGCCTTGCGGCCATTGCCGACGATCTCGAAACCATAACCGGTCTCGCCGAGGATCTGGGTGAACACCATCTGGTTCACCTCATTGTCCTCGGCCACCAGGATATCCAGCCTGTCGCCGCCAGCCGCCACCGGTGGCCGGGGGCGAATCGAAGGCGGCTGCAGCAGCGCCCGCTGTTCGGACGGTGCCGAGGGCTGCGACCGCATCACATAACCCGTAGCGACGTCGGCTGCGAGCGGCTGCGCGTCGCTGCCGCTCGTGTTGTGGCGATGCCGCTGGATGGTGGCGACCAGCGTTTCCAGCAGCACCGAGGAGCGCGCCGGCTTGATCAGCTGGGCATCGATGCCAAGATCGCGATAGCTGGTGTTGGCGAGCGACTGGTCGACCGAGGTCAGCATGATGATCGGCGTGCCGGCAAGGCCGGCGGTGCTGCGCACGATCCGCGCCATTTCGGCGCCGCTCATTCCAGGCATCTGGTAGTCGAGCACGACGCAATCGACCGGGACACCATAGGCAGCGGCGGCGATCAGTACCTTGAGGCCTTCGGCGCCGCTTTCGGCCGCGCAGGAATCGAACGTCCACGATGTCATCTGTTCGGTCAGGATGGCCCGATTGACGGCATTGTCGTCGACAATCAGCACACGCGCACCGGTCACGTCGATCGGCATGATGCGCTGTCCGTTCTGCTGTCCGGCCCTCGGCAGCGTCACCGAGAACCAGAAAGTCGAGCCCTTGCCTTCCGCACTTTCGACCCCGATGTCGCCGCCCATCAGCTCGACGAGCCGCGAGGTGATGGCAAGACCGAGGCCGGTTCCCTCGTGCCGCCTCGTCGAAGAGGTGTCGACCTGGCTGAATTTCTCGAACACCAGTTTCAGTTTTTCCTCGGGGATACCGATACCGGTATCGGTGACCGAGATCGTCAGCTTCGTTCCGGTCGGAACCCTCTCGCCGGTGACGTCGACCAGCACATGGCCTTCATCGGTGAACTTCACCGCGTTGCCGAGCAGGTTGGTGACGATCTGTCTGATACGGCCGACATCGCCGACGAACAGGCTCTCGAGCCGAGGTTCGACACGCACGATCAGCTCGAGGTCTTTTTCCTTGGCTCGTGTCGACACCAGTGTCGCCACATCCTCGATCGCCTCGGCCAGATTGAAGGGCGCCGGATCGAGCACCAGCTGACCGGCATCGATCTTGGAGAAGTCCAGGATGTCGTTGATGATGGTGAGCAGCGCATTGCCCGATTTCACGATGATGTCGGTAAACGTCTTCTGCTTCGGGTCGAGGTCCGATTTGGCCAGCAGCTCGGCCATGCCGAGCACGCCGTTCATCGGCGTGCGG
>NZ_RZTF01000586.1:0-2705 GCF_004023175.1 Mesorhizobium sp. M7A.F.Ca.MR.362.00.0.0 | reverse complement strand
CCTTGCTGACGATCCTCGGGTAATTGGCATCGGGCTGCGCCTGCCTTGTTCCAATAACTTCAACGCGGAAGCGCCACTCGTCGCCGTAGTCGTACAAGAAGGTCATTGCCGAGCCCACCTTCTGGAAGGCCGCGATGACGCGTGTGCCTGTCACGCTGCGAGAGCCGCTCCCCTCTATGTCGGCGAAGAGTTCGAACCGCTGCGGCGAGTCGAACAGCTTTCCCGTCAGCTTTGAATAGAAGCCGTAGGCGTGGTCCATGTCGAAGCCAAATGCCGCTACGATGGCTTCGGCCAGATCCGCTAGGGTGCTCAAACTCGACACCTCGATGTCCCGATAAAGCCGTGCCCGAAGAGAGGCTCGGAAGATCAAGGTCGCGGGCTCAGTCATGGCGGATTTCAGGCACTGACGGTTTGAAGGATGATTTTGAAGGGGTTCGTGCCCGGCGCGAGACGAGCCGTGTCGACGACGGTTCGAATGTCGGCTTCGCCCTTTGCGGCCCACATGGCGCGATAGCCGTTGGTGATCTTCCGTTGAACGACGGCGGGTCTGAGGGCGCGTTCGCAGGCGTTGTTCGTCGCGTCGACCATTCCTGGCCATTGGGCAAAGGTCAAAAGTTGATCGCGAGCTCGCCTGAACTTGTTTTGGATGTCGCGGGCCAGATCGCACGACGTTGTGGTGGCAAGGATATCGTTCAGACTTCGCTCCAGGGCGCGACGCTTGCCGGCGATGGTCGAGGCGGCGAAGGTTTCGACACCGTCGGCTAGTGCGAAGGCCCTTTGCAGCCAGCGCTTGAGCCGTGAGGGCAGCATGTCCTCACTTGCCTCGTCCGCATAGGCGACGTCGCGGGCGAGATGCGCCAGGCAGGTCTGATGCGCATTTGCGTGCCCTTGTTGCGCGGCATAGCGATCGGAACACCAGACGTCGGGCCGATGGCCGTCCATCAGGGTCCGGACCACGACGGCGCCGCGCGTTGGTGCCGCTTGATGAACAACCGCTTCGGGGCAGCGAAACACCCAGTGGTAGGCGTTGCTTCCTTCGATCCGCACGCCGGTCTCATCGGAGGCGATGACCTTGGCCCGGCGCAACGCCGCGACGGCCTTGTCGCACTCGGCCGCGAAGGCGCCCTGCGCACGGCGCAACATGTTCATCAGTCCGCCCTGGCTGATGGTGAGACCGAAAAGGTTCGCGAACGCGCCCTGCAGCCGCTCGTAGGACAGGGCCTGGAAAGTCTTGAGATAGGTCGCTACGGCGTGCACGCGTGGCCCAAACGGCGTCCCCTTCGCCGCATCTGGCACAGCCGCGACGACCAGCGTGCCGCAGGACGGGCAACGGACTGCCAGACGCCGATGGCGCTCAATCAAAGGCCTGATCGCGGGAAGCTCAATCTTATCGTGCTCGCTGACGGTTTCGGCAGGAAGATCGTTCGACAGGCTGGCCCGGCAGCAAGGGCATTGGTCGGGATGATGGTCGATGACGCGATCGGCATCCTCGCTCAGGGCGCGGCTGTGACCCTTATGTCCCGGCTTGGCGCCGCCGGGCTTCGCCTTGTCCCGACGCTCCTTGCGATCGCTCGACGGAGGCTTCGATGACGTGCGCGCGATGTCTTGTCCGGTCGCTGCATCCGCAGCACCAGATCGATCAGTTCCTCCTTCGTCAGACGCTGCAAATCACTGCGATCCATATCCACATGGATTCAGGGATTCTTGCCCCTGACAAGGGCGTGGGTAATTACTCTTTTCTGGTCCTCATCCTGGTGATCCATTCGTCATCGTACAGCCGAAGCGGCCATATGTGGAAGAACTGTCGCAGCGCAACGGCATTCTGCGGGTCGGGGTCGCGAGGACCAAATGGGGTGCGGTCGATGTCGACCCGGAAGTGCTTGAGGCGGTCGAGTCGACGGCCACTCTTCTGGAGGAAATGGGCCATATTGTCACGGATATCGAGTCGCCATATGAGCCATCCGACTACGTTAAAATATGGCTCGGCCTGTCAAGTTATAGCGCACGTTCACTTGAAGAAGCGGCGCGGTCCATGGGACGCGCAATCAATGCGGACACTTTAGAGCCCGCCAATCTCAAGGTTTACGAATACGGCAGAAATTTACAAAGACAAGAGGCGGACTTACACGAGACGTTGCAAAGAATGCGGTTCAGTGTAGGTGAGTCGATCGAGTCCTTCGACATCTTGCTGACACCCACGATGCCGTGTGGGGCTATACCCCACGGCGCCACGTGTAGTGCGACCAATCCTACGGTGTCTGCAGAGGAATTCACAGCAGCGGATGCCGCACTTTGTCAGTACACTGGAGTATTTAATGTTACTGGACAACCTGCGGTATCATTACCTTTGGCACAAAGCGCAAGCGGTCTGCCTATTGGACTTCAAATCGTGGGCCGCTTCGGCGACGAGGCGACCCTTGTCCGTATCGCACGCGATCTGGAGGAAGCCATGCCATGGAGTCACCGGCTACCAAAGGTTCGAGCAGGAGGCTAAGCAGCAGCACTGCCAATGCCGGGCAACGCGTCGCCGCTTGCATACATGGGCGCCGGTGCCGAGCATCGCCCGCCAGGCACGTGTTGGAATCCTCCTCCGGGCCGAGGCGGCGGTCGTCTACGGGATCGATGCTGTATGCCGGCCGAAGCCTCGATGGGTTTTGTTGCAACGGCTGAATAGGGGCGCAGAGAGGCCTGATGCGAGGTCAATC
>NZ_RZTF01000585.1:1807-2708 GCF_004023175.1 Mesorhizobium sp. M7A.F.Ca.MR.362.00.0.0 | reverse complement strand
GGTGTAGGGCGCGCCTGGGGTCGGGCTGCGTGGGCCGGAGGCGATCAGGCCGAAGCCGCGCAAATTGCCGATCAGGTCGCGGCTGATTTCCTTGCCGAACAAGGAGGACAGTTCGGCACGGGTGATCGGCTGGAAGTAGGCGATCGTCAACAGCACGAGCACCTCCGGCTGCGAAAGGTTTTTTTGCTCTTGCTCGTCCGTGCCTAACGCTGCGCGAATGGCATCACCGTAGGCCGGCCGCGTCAGGTGCCGAAAACCGCCGGCGACCGCGACCAGGTCGTAAGGACGGCCGCGCAGTTCCTCGCGGATGTCATCAATGAGGAGGTCGAGGTTGCAACTGGCGCCAATCACTTGCGCGAGCACACTACGTGTGACCGGCTCGCTGGCGGCGAAGACCGTCGCCTCGACGCGGTTCATCCACTCCCGCCAGCGAACCTCCGCCGGCAGGTGGTCGAGATCGCGATCGAACAAATGGTCATTTGAACGACGGTCGCCTGATCGATGGTCATCCGACCGGCCCCGCCCTCGCCTCTTGCGGTCCGCTTCAGCCATTTGCTAAAGCCCGTAGATGCGGAACGTGGTGCGGCCGGACAGCTCGCGCACGGCGCCGAGATCGACCAATCGGTCGAACAGCCGCCGCAGGCCGCGGTCGCTCATCCCGGTCCTTTTGTCCCCGCGCGAGGCAACGAGCGCATCGTCGTTCAGCAAATGATCGACGACATGGTCCGCCCCCTTTGCCCGCAGTTTCGGAGCGACACCGAACAGCCGATCCGCACGGCGCCCGAGCTCGGCGGAAAGATCGATGGCGCGCAGCGCGGCGCGCGCCTGAGCCACGAGCAGGCCCTGCACCCTCTCCCCGCCTGGCGCCTGGTCGCTTTCCGTCAGACTGGTTGTTCTCACT
>NZ_RZTF01000585.1:0-1797 GCF_004023175.1 Mesorhizobium sp. M7A.F.Ca.MR.362.00.0.0 | reverse complement strand
CGCCACGCGTGCTTCCGCCCGATGCAGGCTGCGCTCCCAGAAGCGGCACCGCATGCGGCCAACCCAATCTTTGCGCGAGCAGGGCGTCGGCGAGCCAAGCACCCAAATTGCGTCCGAAGCCATCGCGTTCCGCGCTCGCGAAGGCACCGGTCAGCATCTCGACAACGCCGGCTGCCGTAGACAGCTGGCGGAGATCCTCGAGGAGATCGCCGACCGCCGCGCCGTCGCGGGCGAAAAAACCGAATTCTTCCAAGACCGCGGTGAGGTTTTTTGCCGTCAGGAGATCCTCCGCGGGCCGGGCTGCCAGCCGGCGCCAGGCGAGCAGCAAAACACCGCCCGGCCCAACGTCGTCACCGGGACGGGTCAGGAGAAAAGAATCGCGCAGCGCGGCCTCGTCCTCGGTGCGCCCCGCCTGCCGTGCCGTCGTCGCGGCCGCCGCGAGCGCGAGGCGCTGCCGCCAGGCGCCCGCCCATTTTTCGTCCCGGCGCACGACAGCATCGAGCGCGGTCAGCGCCGCGCCGGACGCAAGCGCAGCATCTTCGACGGTTTGCGCAGTCTCGACGGCCCGGCGCAGCCAGGATGGCACAGTCGCCATGGGCGCGATCGGCGCGGCGCCGAGCGGCTGGACGGCGTGGCGGGAAGGCGGTTTGGCGTGGCGAATCATCGCCGGCAGCATGAGTCATCGCGGCGCTTTTTGCAATCATCTCGGCCATAAAGCGCCGGGGATGTCGAACGACGTTCGTGTCCGGTAAGCTTGCCTTATCGGACGTAACCGAAGCGCCGCTAGCGCAGCACCTGCAGCCCGTGCTTGTCGACCACAAACAGCAGCTTCAGCGCCATGCCACTCGGCCGCTTGGCTCCGGTCTCCCATTTCTGCACCGTCGATTCGGATGTGTTCAGATAGCGCGCAAACACCGGCTGGCTGACATGGTTCTTCTCCCGCAGCGCCTTGATCGCGTCGGGCTCGATCGCCGGCGGCACCGTCAGGCAGCTCTCGTCGAAGCTGCGCATCGTCGCCTTGTCGATCGCCCCGACCTTGTAGAGCGCGCTCGCCGAGCTGTGGATCGCCTCGAAGGCGTCGGACTTGTATTTTCTAGCCCTGCTCATGTGCATATCTCCAAAAAATCTCCGTCTGCCAGCAATTCGCCGAGCTGCCGATCGGTCAGCCCAGCATAAGCCTTGGCCAGGCTGCGGAACTGGGCGAGTTCGTCGTCATCAATGTTGGCCCTGTCCTGCTTGGCGAACAGATACTCGTAGACCCAGAACCGACCGGATTTGGCCAGGATGATCGATCGGTGCCGGTTGTCGTTCAGACGCTTCTTGAACACGCCACCGCCAAGATCTTCGGCTTGTCCCAACGCCACCTGCGCAATCGCCTTGCACAGTGCCACGTCCCTGATTCGCGCCTTGCGCGCCGCCTTGGCGAACCAGGCCGTCTTGAACGTCCGCTGCGTCATGGTTTTATATAGCACCAGGTGCTATGGATTGCAAACGCTGCGGTGCCGCCGCCGAACACCGGTTGGCCGACAGCCGGTTCCGTACCGCTAGTGGGTCTACACGTCAGTCAGATCCTCGGGATATCGGCCACCGCGCGCGTGGAACAGCCACCACGTTTGCGCGCCGCGCGTTGAAACGACCAGACAGTGGGGCTCATCCAGCGCCGGCTCGATCAAGCCCAGACGGACGAGCGGAATGATGGTCTTTTCGCCGATCGACTTGTCATGGTACGAAAGCCCGGGCACGACAAGGCGCCATCCCGGCGTTCCGCGCTCGGTCGTGGCCGCCGCGAGATAGCCC
>NZ_RZTF01000584.1:290-2711 GCF_004023175.1 Mesorhizobium sp. M7A.F.Ca.MR.362.00.0.0 | reverse complement strand
CCGCTCGCCAAGGCCAGGGAAGCCGACATACCCGACATCACCCGAATGATCCTGGACGAGCTGCAAAAGCGCCTCGCCCATGATCCGCTGTTGCGTCCGAGCGGTCCCGTGCCCTTCTACCGGCTTGTCCGCAACCGCTTCACCCGCGAACTTCTCTAGAGCAATTCCAGGAAAAGTGTGACGCGGTTTTCCTGGGAAAAGCGGTCAGCACTTTCCTTAGATCAAACAGGCAGAGTATCAGAATCCCATGACGGTCGATACCCAACCACAGGGCGACGAACGCGTACACTGGCTGCCGATGGTGGCGGCGATCTCGTCGATCAGCGTCGTCGGCATCGCCATCGGCCTCGGCATGCCGCTGCTCAGCGTCATCCTTGAAACGCGCGGCCATTCGGCTTCGATGATCGGCCTCAACACCGCCGTTGCCGGCCTCGCCTCGATCGCCGGTGCGCCGCTGGCGACCCCGCTCGCCATGCGGTTCGGCGTTGCCTGGACCATGATCGCCATGATCGCCGCCGGCGCGCTGGCCTTTGTCGGCTTTCATTTCGCACCCGATTTCTGGATGTGGTTTCCACTGCGCATCGTGCTGCACATCGCGCTGACGGTGCTGTTCATCCTGTCCGAATTCTGGATCAGCACCTCGGCGCCGCCGCACCGACGCGGCCTTGTGCTGGGCATTTACGCCACTGTCCTGTCACTCGGCTTTGCCGCCGGACCGTGGCTGTTCGCCCATCTCGGCAGTTCCGGCTTCAGGCCGTTCGGCGTCATCATCGCCTTGGTGACGCTGGCGGCGATACCCGTGCTGGCAGCACGCAACGAGAGCCCCTCGATCGCCTCGGATGGCGAAACCAGCAATTTCCTGCGCTACATCTGGCTGGTGCCGTCGGCGACCGCAGCCGTGCTGGTGTTCGGCGCGGTGGAAACCGGCGGCTTTGCGCTCTTCCCGATCTATGGTAGCCGCATCGGCTATTCCGAGGCCGATGCGGCCCTTCTGCTGACCATGATCGGCCTCGGCAATGTGTTGTTGCAGATCCCGATCGGCATGATCAGCGACCGCGTCAGCGATCGCCGCTACCTGCTGATTGCCTGCGCCACGGTCGGTCTTATCGGCACCGTCTTCATGCCCTTCTTCGCCCAGAATTGGCATTTGATGGCCGCGCTTCTGTTCGTCTGGGGCGGCGTCGTCGCTGCCATGTACACGATCGGCCTTGCCCATCTCGGCTCGCAGCTTTCCGGCCATGAACTGGCGTCGGCCAACGCCGCCTTCGTGCTGTGCTACGGTGTCGGCATGGTGCTCGGCCCGCAGGCGATCGGCATCGGCATGGATGCGTTCGGCCCGTCCGGCTTCGGCTGGTCGCTCGGCCTGTTCTTCGCCGCCTATATCGCTTTGGTCGCCGTCAGGTTGGTTCGCAAGATCCTGCTGTAGCGCAACTGCCGCCAGCCCTGCATTTGGCGCGCACGGTGGCAGGCTGCTGACAGAACCGTGTCAGGAGCACAGGGCTAAAAGAGTGTCCCAAAACACTTGAGGACACTTCCATGATCGACAGCGGCTTTGAAACCACATCGCTACGAATGACACTGCTTCTGCTCGTGACCTTCCAGGCTCCGGCCGCCGACGTCGACCGCATCATGGATGCTGTGGTGGCGATTGCGCCGCTGGCCATGGGCAAATATGACCGCAATGCCTATCAGTCGGCGCACGGCATCGAACGCTACAGGCCGCTTGACGGTGCGGCCGCCGGTGCCGAAACCGAATTGCGGCGGCGGCCCGGCACGGTCGAGGTTTCCTTCGAACTGCCGGACGATCAGGTGCTGGCCGCCCGCGTCGTCGAGGCGATTTTCCAGGCCCATTCCTACCAGGAACCGGTGATCCGCATTCAACCGATTCTCGCCAGCCGTTCCAAGGGACTGGACGACCGCGCCAATCCGAATCGCTGGTGGAACACGACCGGAGACTGGAAGAAGGTTGCGTCACCGGCGACAGAAACCGCATGATTTCCGTTCACCAGCAGGCTCAGGCGGGTCGCACTAGGCTTGCCGGGCTTGACTTTCCGGGCGCGTTCTTTATGTGTCGCGCCAAGTTTCCCGCGTCCGGGTGTTTCCCCGTGCTCCAGCGGCCAAAACCCCACGAACAAACGGACTGATATCATGGCCAAAGCCGCAAACATCAAGATCAAGCTTCTGTCGACCGCCGACACCGGTTTCTTCTACGTGACCAGCAAGAACAGCCGCACCAAGACCGACAAGCTGTCGTTCCGCAAGTACGACCCGGTCGCCAAGAAGCACGTCGAATTCAAGGAAACCAAGATCAAGTAATCTGGTTTCCCGCTGCAATGCCGAAACGCCGCCCAATGGGCGGCGTTTTTCGTTTGTAACCAGTTGATTTCGTTGCACGTGAGCAGAGACTGCAGCCAAAAGGAT
>NZ_RZTF01000584.1:0-280 GCF_004023175.1 Mesorhizobium sp. M7A.F.Ca.MR.362.00.0.0 | reverse complement strand
CGCCAAGGTTGCGGCACCCTTCGCCGTGGGTTGGGGGTCATGAACAAGGCGCCTATGGATGTCGAAGAAGGTGAAAGCTGCAATCATTGCAGCCCTTGTCGCTCTGGTTGCTGGCTTCGCCGTCAGCAACGGGCTGATAAGCCAGCAGACGGCCGATGAGATCAAGGCCAGGACTGACCAGGTTCTGAGTGAGGAAGAGGCCGCACCGCCTGCACCTCAGCCTGACAGTCCCGCCGCGCCTTCCACGGAACCCCCACCGCAGGCTCCGACCCCTCCTCCC
>NZ_RZTF01000583.1:0-2745 GCF_004023175.1 Mesorhizobium sp. M7A.F.Ca.MR.362.00.0.0 | reverse complement strand
ACGCCGTTACGATGTCGGCGAGCAGCGCGCACGGTCGTTGCTGGCCGGCGCCGGCGTGGTCATCGAGATGCAGGAGAAAAAGATCGGCGTGCTGTCCGGCGGCCAGAAGGCGCGGCTGATGATGCTGGCGCTGAGGCTCGCCAATCCCAACTTCTATCTGCTGGACGAGCCGACCAACCACCTCGACATCGACGGCCAGGAAGCGCTGGAAGCGGAACTGCTGGCGCATCAGGCCAGCTGCGTGCTCGCCTCGCACGACCGCTCCTTCATCCGCGCCATCGGCAACCGCTTTTGGCTGATCGACAAACGAAAGCTGACCGAAGTCGAGGACCCCGAGGAGTTCTTCCGCTCAGTGGCCGAAACGGCAGGATGAGGCCAACGGAGGTCGACTGGCATGTAAATTATTTGCTTACAGACCTTGTTTTTTGTAAGCAATCTGTTTACATATATCGATGATCAAGTCCTTCAAGAACAAGGCGCTGTCGGACCTCTTTCAAACTGGAAAGACCGGCAAGATCGACGCCAAGATGCACAAGCGCATTCTTGTCCGGCTTGACCGCCTGGAAGCTTCGGAGAAGCCGGAGGAAATGAACCTTCCCGGCTTCGATTTCCACCCGCTGAAAGGCTTCGATCCAATCCGCTACATGGTCCACGTCAACGGTCCGTGGTGCATCACATTCGAGTTCGACGGCAAGGACGCTGCCCGCGTCGATTTCGAGCAATATCACTGAGGCGGCCAGACTGGAGAAGTTCGACTTATGACCGTGCACGAGCCGACGCGTCCTATTGAGCGTTGTCCCTCCCACCCGGGAGCGCTGCTTGAGGACATTATCCCGGCAACTGGAAAGACCAAGGTGGAAATTGCAAATCTGCTCGGGATCTCCCGGCAGCAGCTCTATGACATCATCCGCGAAAAGAAGCCGGTTTCGCCGGCTGTGGCCGCTCGCCTCGGGAAGCTGTTCGGCGACGGCGCCGCGATCTGGCTTCGAATGCAAGCGGCTTTCGATGCTTGGCACGCAGAGCGTGAAGTTGATGTTTCAGCGATCCCTACGCTCAGGGTTGCGTAGGTCCGCACGGCAGCATTCGGACAGACCATCAGACGCCGCGATAAAAAATCTCGACGGTCTGTCGGATAGCCTCAGCCCATCGCGTCCTTGGGATGCCGACACGATGATGCCGGCGCCAACCCAGGGAGAATTATCATGTCGGTTCTTTCATCCATCGGTCGCGTCGCAACCCGGTATGCGGCAGCGCGCGCTCGTCACCGCAGCGAGCGCATCCTGCTTTCGCTGCCGGCCTCGCTGCGCAAGGATATCGGCTTTCCGGACGTCTTCGACGCGCAGAACGGCCGCCGCCCCTGACCTCGCGAGGCGCCAGTCAGTCATGCGTATCACCTGAAAGCGGTGTCGCCTGCATCGATACGCGTTTTTCGAAAGCCTCGAACCAGTGCGTCAGCCGCGCCCGCGAGCGAAAAGGCGGCAGGTGGCGGAACGCCATCCAGGACAGCGTGGTGGCCAAGGCGATGTGGCCGACATGGAGCGGTGCCTCGTCGTCCAGCGCGCTTTCGATCCAGTCGTAGCTCGCCTCGATCTTTTCCCGGTATCCGTCGGCGAGAGCACCATAGCGCAGCTTTTCGGGTCTCCTTTCTGTCTCCCAGCGCAAAGCGATGCCTGTCTGCGCGAGGCCCTGGGCGACCGACTGAAGCCGCAACGCCTGCCAGCGCGCCTCGCCGTCCTGCGGCAGCAGCTTGCGGCCGTCATGCAGTGTGTCGAGATAGGCGCAGATGACATCGGAATCGAAGATCGGCGACGCATTTGGCCGCAACAGCACCGGCACCTTGCCAAGCGGATTTTCGGCGTAGACATCGGCGTTGCGCAAGGTGGGACTGGTCTCATGATGGATGACCTCCAGCCGATCGGCAATGCCAACCTCATGGGCGAAGACAAGCGCCTTGCGCGCGAAGGGTGAGTGGGTCTGATAGTAGAGGATCATTGTCGTCCCGGGGTTGAAGAGGCGTTCGCGTGATCCATCTGTTCTAGCCTGCGAGCCGAGAGAATTGCGCTCTGATTGGGCGCCGCCGACGCAAGTTCGTTTCACGCCTCTCGCTCGAGCCCGCGGCTGTCCGGGATTATCAAGGGCCGACCGCCAAAAAAATTTCGCCGCCATGTAGGATCGCCGCCGTCCGATCCGTCCTATGGCTCGCAAGGCCAAACGCAAAGAGGAACAACAAATGACTGATCAGACCCCCGTTCAGCCCGCGGCCAAAGTGCTCGGCGGATTGACCCCTTATCTGCAGCTGGATGGCGCCTTAAAAGCTGCCGAATTCTACAAGAAGGCCTTCGGCGCGGAGCAGGTCTTTGCCTACCCGGCGGACGAAAAAGGCCGCACCATGCACATTCACCTCCACATCAATGGCTCGACCCTCATGCTCTCCGATTTCTATCCGGAAAACGGAATGCCCGCCGTCAAGCCGCAGGGTTACACCATGCAGCTTCACCTCGGCAGCGACGACATCGAAGCCTGGTGGAAGCGCGCCGTCGATGCCGGCTGCGAAGTCGCCGTGCCGCTCCAAGTCATGTTCTGGGGCGATCAGTGGGGCAATATGCGCGACCCGTTCGGCGTCGAATGGGCGATGAACGCGCCGGTGAAGAAAGCCTGATCTGCCGCCGATGGCCCGAGCCCCTCACCGGCCGGCGCCGGTGAGGCCCTGTGAACTTCCAGGAGGAGATCCAAAATGTCCTATGT
>NZ_RZTF01000582.1:0-2761 GCF_004023175.1 Mesorhizobium sp. M7A.F.Ca.MR.362.00.0.0 | reverse complement strand
GGCCAGGACATTGCCGTGACCTTCTCCGCCGGCAAACCGCCGGCGGTCGGCTCGCACGTGCTGCTGGCTCTGGGGCGGACGCCCAACACCGATGACCTCGGCCTGGAGAGGGCTGGCGTGGAGGTCGACAAGCGCGGCTTCGTCTCTGTAGACGACCAGTTGCGCAGCAGCGTGCCCGGCATCTGGGCGATGGGCGACTGCAACGGCAGGGGCGCCTTCACCCACACCTCCTACAACGACTACGAGATCGTCGCCGCCAACCTGCTGGACAACGATCCGCGCAAGGTCAGTGATCGCATCGAAGCCTATGCGCTCTACATCGACCCACCGCTCGGCCGCTGCGGCATGACCGAGGCCGCGGTGAAGAAATCCGGCCGTCGCGCGCTGGTCGGCCAGCGGCCGATGACCCGCGTCGGCCGCGCTATCGAAAAGGGCGAGACGCAGGGCTTCATGAAGATCCTGGTCGACGCCGACACCAGGCAGATCCTCGGCTGCTCGGTGCTCGGCCCCGGCGGCGACGAGGTTATCCATTGCGTACTCGACCTGATGTACGCCAAGGCGCCCGTCGACACGCTGGCGCGTGCCGTGCACATCCACCCGAATGTCTCGGAGCTGTTGCCAACCATTGCCCAGGAATTGAAGCCGCTGGTTTGACAGCCTGTTAGCGACCCATTTCAAAGCTCTTCCTTTTCTGCATCGCTGCGATGCAGCAATGCAGCTTGCGCACGATGGCGTCCTTCGCGCAGTCTCGATTTGAACCGATTCAGTCTGGACGCCCCATGCCCTTGCCGATCCTTGCGCTTGCCATTGCGTCCTTCTGCATCGCACCACCGAATTCGTGATCATGGGCCTGCTGCCCGAGGTCGCAGCCGACCTCGGCGTATCGATCCCTTCTGCCGGCCTGCTGGTTACCGGATATGCGCTGGGCGTCGTCTTCGGCGCCCCGATCGTGGCGATGGCCACCGCGCATTTGCCGCGTAAGCCTGTGCTGGTCGGGCTGGCCGTGCTGTTCGTCATCGGCAATCTGTTTTGCGCCATCTCGCCCAACTACTGGACGCTGATGGCCGCGCGCGTTTTCACCGCTTTCGGCCATGGCGCCTTCTTCGGCATCGGCTCGGTCGTTGCCGCCAGCCTGGTGCCGCGCAACAAACGCGCCAGCGCCATCGCGCTGATGTTCGCCGGGCTGACGCTGTCCAACATCCTGGGTGTTCCCGCCGGAACCGCACTTGGCGAAGCGTTCGGCTGGCGCTCCACCTTCGTTGCCGTGGTCGGTATCGGCCTGATCTCGGTGGCAGCGATCGCCTGGCTGGTGCCGTCCGATGTCGCCCAGCCAAGCGGTGGCGGCCTGCGCGGCGAGCTGCGCGTGCTGGGCAAGCTGCAGGTCTGGCTGGCCATGCTGATCGCGGCGCTGACCTCCGCAAGCCTGTTCACCGTCTTCACCTACATCAAACCCTACCTCACCGAGGTATCGGGCTTGTCGACCTCGGCAGTCACGTGGGTTCTGCTGCTGTTCGGCGCGGGCATGACCATCGGCAACATTATCGGCGGCAGACTGGCCGACTGGAAACTGATGCCGACAGTGATCGGCACGCTGCTGCTGATGGCCCTGCTTTTCGTTGGCTTCAGGCAGTTCGGCGCAATCGCCAGCGTTGCCGTCGGCATCGTCTTCCTGTGGGGCCTGCTCATCTTCGTCGTCGTGCCGCCGCTGCAGATCCGGGTCGTCGAGGCGGCCTCCGAGGGACCGAACCTCGCCGCCACGCTGAACCAGGGCGCCTTCAATGTCGGCAATGCCAGCGGCGCCTGGATCGGCGGCGTTGCCCTTTCCGCCGGTGTTTCCTATGCCAATTTGCCGCTGGTCGGCGCAGCACTCGCTTTGTTGGCGGTCACCGTCGCCGTGCTGTCGCAGGCGCTGGACCGGCGCGCGCCGGTCATCCCGCTTCCGGCTGAATAGCCTCTTGCGCCCATAGCGCGGCGGGCTGGACCAATCGACATCGGCGCCTTCAAATCGCATGTCTCTCGCTCTTGATGGAGGAAGTCATGCAGAAATCGATCGAGCGCATCGCCGGCGAAAGCGAAGGGGTTTCCTACGAATTCCCGCTGTTCCGCTTCACTGGTTCCGACAAGGCTGCTCCTTCGGCATACCTACAGGCGGCACTCCATGCCGGCGAGTTGCCGGGCGTCGTCGCCATCGACGCGCTGATGCCGATGCTTGCCAAAGCGGAGGCCGAAGGCCGCATCAAGGGCAATCTCACCGTCGTGCCCTGGGCCAATCCGATCGGCCGGGCGCAATATCATTTCGGCGAGCATCAGGGCCGCTTCCATCTGGGCACGCGCACCAATTTCAACCGCGGCTTTCCGCTGCTCGCCGCGCCCGACACAGCGCTCTTGCCCGACACCACCCTTGGCAGCGTCGACCAGCGGCTGAAGACGCGGCTGGTGCAGCTCTCGCTCGGCCATGACATCGTGCTCGACCTGCACTGCGATGACGAGGGCCTCGCCTACCTCTACGTCCACACCAGCCTGTGGCCTGCCATGGCCGATTGCGCCGCCGCCATGGGCGTCGACGCGGTCGTGCTGTGGAGCGAGGACACCGACGGCACCTTCGAGGGCGCCTCGATCATGCCCTACCAGAACGTCCCCGCCGATGTGGCCAAGCTCGACCGCCGCGTCGCCACCACCGTCGAATATCGCGGCATCCTCGATGTCGACGGTGCCCTGGCCGCCGCCGACGCCGACGGCCTCTACCGGCTGTTGGTGGCGC